>JAQULX010000322.1 GCA_028718465.1 Dehalococcoidales bacterium
AACCTTATTTGACCATGCTCAGAACCGGAAGCTGCTGCACTATTGAAATGCCGAAATCCCCATGGAAAACACCGACCAGCCAAGTGAAATACTGGACCATAATCGGCTGATCCAGTCCATACTCGCGTCTTATCTCTTCACTTTTCTCTAGCGAGGCACTGGATACTTCGGTCATGCTCATCAGCATGTAAATGGGGTCGCCCGGCAAAAGACGCATAGCCAGGAAGGTCAGCAGAGAAATTAAAAAGAGGACTACAACAGCCTGGATAAGTCGGCGAATAATATATGTCGTCATTTATTGACCCATTTTATCATATTTGATTCCTGCAAGATTGATCACACCGGGGCTTCGATTTCGGTGAAGTTTTACATGCTCATTGTAATCCGGAGTGTATCTCCCCTCATTTAAAAAGAGGGGAGATACACCGGTTTATAAAAGCCGGACTTATTTATCTATCCAGGCCTTTGCAGGCTCCCATCCGTGGAACCACTCCTGGGAATAAAACCCAGTATCATGCACATAGGGTTTCATTATACTGGCCCGTTCAGCGGTAAAGAGAGGTATGAACATCGCTGTGTCAAAGATATACTGAGTTACTTTTTGCATCACTGCCGGTTCGCGCTCTTTGGTATCGGCGGCTGCGGCAGCCAGTGCTTCCATCTCATCGGTCTTCTGCATGCCGGCCACGAAAGGAGAAGCTTTAGTCCAGATGAAATTCAGGCTGATATTCAAGTTGCGCTCTGTCGAAAAGGCAGAACTCACAAAACCGTTGGTCCAGCCTTTTAACATATAGTCTCGGTATACGCCGGCATCCACCATTTTAATATCAGCCGTAATGCCTACCTGGGAAAGGTAACCCTGTATGGCTACCAGAACATCTTCACCAGCCTTCTGGTCGGCATAGAGACTGATTTTGACTTCCTTGTCGGCGTAACCCGCTTCTGCTAACAGTTGTTTGGCTTTCTCGGGGTCGTATGTCCTGCCCTGTAGATTATCAATATAGGAAGCTGAGCCGGGGACGCTGTACTGATAAGTGGGTTTCCAGAAGCCATATCCCAGGTTCTTCGTAATAGCTTCCCGGTTAATGGCATAATCAATCGCCTGACGTACTTTCAGGGAACTTAATGGAGAACTGGCATTGTTGGAATCCGGGACCAATGAGAAAGTCCCACCAATCGTAGAGAGATAAGGGTATCCTTTACTTACCAGATCACCTTCTGTTTTACCGGCATCGGAGGTAACAACGTCCACTTCCCCTCTTTCGAATGCCGCTGCTCGAGTCATCGGGTCTATAATATATTTCATTTCAATAGCATCCAGGTAAGGTTTTCCATCCCAGTAGTCGTCGAAACGGGCAGTTTTGAGAGTTACGCCCGGCTCATAACTGACAAACTTGAAAGGACCGGTGCCAACCGGATTTTGCTTCATCCAGTCTAATCCATTCTTGTCATAAGCCGCTTTGGAGACCATAAAAGTATTGATAAGGCCATTCGGCACGGTATTATTATATTGGGTCAGATTGATGCGGATGGTGGAGGGATCGACCACGTCTACAGAAACAAAGGAGGCCAGAAGGCTTATTTTAGCAGCTATCATCTGGTCGATGTTCCATTTGGCCACATCGGCATTGAATTCCGACCCGTCATGGAACTTGACACCCTGCCGCAGTTTCAGCGTTATGGATTTGAGATCAGGCGCAATCTCCCATTCCGTGGCCAGTTTGGGCTTCATTGCTCCTGATGTATCGGTAATAACCAAGGACTCGAATGTCAGAGGTATTATCTGACAGCCCATTGTGAATGGCGGATCGCTCGGCCAGCCGATGCTGCCCGGAGGCACCATCAAATCACCCATCCTCAGAGTTCCGCCGATCTTCGGCCCGGAAGCTACCGGTGTGGTCGTCGCCGGCGCTGTGGCAGGTGCGGTTGCCGGACTGGTTGCTGGACCGGCTGTAGGAGAACCAGTGGTAGTGGGAGTGCTTTCACACCCCGCCAAAATCAGGGTATTCACCATCATCAACGCCAGTAATACCAGGAAAATCTTTTTCACTTCAGTCACCTCTCCTTCCGACATTTTTATTAGACTTATACATAATCCGAATGCCACCTTTTGAATTGCAAGAACAGGCACTATCTAATTCAAAAGCAGCCAGTCAACCAAAGAAGTAAGCCCGAATCTCCTATCACAGTATTAAATAATATATGAGAGCATTCCACAAGCTTGCTACTACCATTTAAGTTTAAAATATATCTCCGGAGCCACTAAAGATCAATACCTATAAATATTGATTTTTATAACACTATAAAGCTTCTTTATTTAGATCGTGAAGCTGCCATACTAACCCGGATGACTGGAACCATGATTTAATGTATAATATTAGACTATCAAGAGGGTCGCAATTTATTGTCTATCTCGATAGGATACCTTATATTTCAATATTTCCGGACAACTTTTATTTTTTAATAACCAGCCTATACTCCGGGCACCAGTTCCACTTGGTTTTTCAGGATCAGGGAGGACTTCATGAAGCCATATCGAATGAGAGTAGAAGATATCCAGGGGTTAAAAAAACTCAGTAATATATCTTCACAGTGCTTTAATATCAAAGGAAAATTAAAGTCGATTCTCTCCCGTATGATAGAGGTCCTGCAAGCAGAAAATGCCTTTTTCTTTATATTTGACTCCAAATCAGAAATGGTAGATATGGACTATATCTTCAGCATTCACGGAGATAATTCTTATATCCGGCGTTATTTTGAATATTATAAACAGTTTGATCCATTATATCCATCTCAATTCGGGACCAAATCCCGGGGTATTATTTTTAAGACTGATGACGTAATACCTTATGACCAGTTGATAAAACTCGAATACTATAATGATTTTCTGGTACCCCAAAATGTGCATAGCGAGCTTTCTATAAGCATATGTTCCAGCGGAAGATCAGTCGGTATTATAGACTTCGTACGGCCACAAGATCAGCCGCCCTTTAATCAACTGGATCTATACAAGGCCAGACTTGTAGCCGACATTCTAAGCTGTTTCTTTCAAGATACCGATTCGTTAATACCGGCCAGGGAAGAACAGAGATTGATCGAGTACTGGGCAGATAATCAACAAACCGGGATTATCCTGATCAATTGCAAGCTTAATCCGATATATTGCAACCGCATAGCGGAAGAATTATGTAAAAGATTTTCAGAGTACGATATTTACAGCAATTACTCTTTAAGATCTTTTGATCGAGGGGCAACCATTCCAGTTCAGATTATTCGAGGGTGTAAAAATTTACTGGACAAATCGAAGGCCAAAGAAGACGCTGTTCTTTCTCAACGCCAGGTTATTTCAGATAACGCTAATAACAGGATGTTAGCTACGTATTCTCTTATATGGCTTTCCCCTGATTCGTTAAACCCGATGTTCATCGTTAGCCTGGAAGATTTAACAGACGAGATATCCGTAGACTCTACCGCCGCAGCAGTTGACTACGTCCCGTCAAAAAGAGAACAGGAGATAATCCTGCGAATTGCGGATGGACTCTCCAACCATGAAATAGCCAATCGTTTATTCATCAGCAAGTCGACAGTAGATACGCATATCAGGAACATTATGGAAAAAACAGGATTAAAAAACAGGGTCCAGATTTTAAAACTCTTGAAATAAAATATAAACCAGGTTTCAATAACCCTTAAAAATATCTTCTATCCCCGGAATCAGTTAGCTCCCCGAATTGTTCTCTTCTCCACGATGATGCAAATCGATATACCGGTAAAATCATTAGATTTAGGTATTCCTCAACGCATCCGCATGAATAATAATAATGTTTATGATAAATAGAAAATGCGTGAAACCGGGCTCATTTATTATTGAAAGAAATGTGTCAATGCCGATGAGAGACGGCACGGTATTAAGAGCGGATATTTACAGGCCGGAATCAGAACAGAAATATCCGGCGATTTTAAATCGCACCCCATACAACAAAGCGACCATGGTGGAATATAATAATAATTTCATGCAGTTGCTGGATGCTGTTCAGTCCGGGTATGCCATGGTTGTTCAAGATGTCAGAGGCAGGTTCGCTTCAGAAGGCGTCTGGAATGGCGGCGATCCTTCCTTTTCCCAAGAAGGTCCGGATGGTTATGATTCTGTGGAATGGCTGGCCGGACAAACCTGGTGTGACGGGAATGTCGGTTTAGCAGGAGCTTCTCAATGCGGGGCTTTACAGTGGATATCGGCAGAGAATCAGCCTCCTCACTTAAAAGCCATGATATTCTGGGTTATCGGGGCCCCGAATGGGAGTCAGGCCGTAAAA
>JAQULX010000323.1 GCA_028718465.1 Dehalococcoidales bacterium
GAAAATCTATGTTTGACCTGTTATACGGTAGGTGGACCTACGGGAGCTGCGGATTTCGACACGCAGTTAGCAAAGACATACAAACATCCGGTTGACACTACGTCAGATATACATATTGATACGGAGGACAAGGATAATCTGTCATATGATTCCTCGGATTCCAAACGTCACAGCGAATGTGTAGATTGTCATAATCCGCATGAGGCAACATCAGCAACGGCCAGTCCTCCGGCAGCCAGGGGTGTACTCCGTGGTATCGGAGGAATTCGTTCTGATGGGACGCCGATAAATCCGATAGCGAATCAGTATGAACTTTGTTTTAAGTGTCATTCTTCTTATGTCACGCTTCCACCTGGTGAACTTGATAAAGCGTATCAGTTTAATACATCTAACGAATCCTACCATCCGGTAGAAGCGGTTGGAAAGAATACCGGAATTGATACAGATGCTTTTGTGAGCCCCACAACCGAGACAAGTATTTTATACTGCACCGATTGTCACGGTAACGAGGATACATCAGGTGCACAATGTATCGTAGGATCGGCCAATGATAATATTTTAAAATTAACATACAGTTCAACCGATACAAGTCTCTGCTTCAGTTGCCATACACAGGACTCATACTCGGTTGGTGATCCTCTTACATCAGCCAGCCGTTGGCAGAAACACCGGGTTTCCGGACATCAAAATTGTGCTGATTGTCATAGTTCGCATGGAACAAATCAAGCTCATCTTATAAATAGAGGATATAACCATGATGCCGGCGGCGGTAGCATAGTAACTGATGCAACCTGTACCGGTTCCGGTTGTCATAACATCGGTGAGTGGCTATCATATACATCCGCTTACTAAATAGCATTCCTTTGTGCTGCTTGTAAATCAACTGTTTATATTAAACCGCTTTTTAAAAGAGTGTTCTTCTCTACGAAAATTGTTATCTTATTTTGATTACCCTCAATATTTTTCGGAAATAACACCTTAATATTTTTCCGATCGTGTCGATACAAATACTATGAGTGAGTAGTTTGAAAAGATAGTTTGTGGTTTCTCTTGCAGGGGCAAACCCATCGAAAGGTGGGGGCGCAAAGCCACGGGCCCTAGATTTTAAGGGTAGCCGGGTCGCCAAGAGGACTTAAGTTAATAAAGGGGCGGGCTTGTCCAAATCTGGTCGCCGGCTAGGTGTATTACCTAGGGCTTAGTAGAGGAGGACAAGTATAATGAATAGACTGCGTAGGCTGACAACACTGGGAATTCTCATTGCAGTCTTTTTTAGTTTCAGGCTCGGCTGGCAAGAGTGTTTAAAGTTAGGACTCACTACAAGTCCGCTAATGCAAGCCAATGTTTATTCCACTCCGGTTAATCACAGTAATTATGAGGATAAAAGCTACTCTTTAGGATTAGTTGCTGATGAGGACCTGACATTAAGAAATGATGTTGTACAATCAAAGGCGTACATCGAGGATCAAAAACTTGGTGAATGCCTTGAATTATTAAGAAGCACACCTTCCGGCAAATCAATTGCCGATAATCTTGATGAAGACCAAGTTAAAATAACTTTCGGAACACCGAAGACTGCGGGAGCTGCCGCTGTCTATGTGCCTAGTTTCCTGGGAAATAGCGGAACCATAATTGTAAGTGAGCGATTAAGAGATGCGCAATCAACGGTTATATGTGCAATTCTGGCTCACGAGGGTACACATGCGGAAATGGGATCCATATTTGATGAGAATTCTGTAGAGCAAGAATATAATTGCTACATAGCACAAGCCAAGGTTTGGGATGAAACGAGATTGGTTCTAAACGTTTCTGTCGGAAAGTATGAAGCAGAGCTTGGTGAGCAGAGTCCGGAAAATGATTACGCGCTTGATATTATGAATATGGATAAAGACGAAGCTTATGATCAGATTTGGAAGGATTACAAACAAATCGGGATAGATCTACCGATGGATTAATGCCTCTTAATGCTTGATAAGATTTTGATCCTGCTTTATGTCTTCTTTTGAGAATAATATAACTTTATTTCTACCTGTTGCTTTTGCTTTATAAAGCGCGCGGTCTGCATTAATAATTAATTCAGTTTCCGTATTTGCATCAGTAGGATAAGATGCAATCCCACCGCTTATAGTAACTTGATTTGTGACTTTCTCAGCGACATTACCGGGACGGACAAAACTGAATTTTTCTTTGGTAATAGCTTCACGTATTCTTTCTGCAACCACTTGTGCGTCGTAACTGGAAGCATGAGGAAGAAGGATTGAAAACTCCTCTCCTCCATAGCGACTTACTATGTCTACATTTCTAACACTCTTAGAAATGACTTGTGCGATTCTCTGAAGTACTTCGTTTCCTGCCTCATGGCCGTAAGTATCGTTAAACATCTTAAAAAAATCGATGTCAAACATTATCAAAGAGAAAAAGTTACCATATCTGTCGGATCTGGTTCTTTCTTCTCGAAGTTTGTCCACGAAGTAACTGTAATTAAAAAGTCCGGTTAGTCTATCATGTACTGATAGTCCCTCTAAAACGGATTGCTGCGCTTTGTGGCATTTTGCCAGGTATCCCAGGGCGGCACCCATGCCAATACAAAGAATCATGCCCAGTGTGATCTCGATACTTCTATATGTCATATTTTCATGCATTACTGTTGTTAATGTGGGGTATAAATAAAATATCCATCCGGCAATCATTCCGACACCCAGCAATCCGACAATAATCCCACCGATTACGTCGTAAGTAAATGCGGCAATGATAAGGGGAATGGTGTACAAATGCCAGTACATGGTAACTCCGTTTGTGAAATATATAAGCAGAGTTACAAACATGAAGCTCATGAAAATTAATAGGAGATTTCTTAGTTGAATTTTACTGTTGGTTCGTGACATATCAATTCCTCGAATTAGATTTTAACCGATTATCGGTAAAACTTACAGAATAATTTAGCGTTTTTCAAGCTTTTTAGCGGCTAAATCTCAATTTTTTTGAGAAAAGCCGCCGCATCTTCAGGACGCACTATATTTATCATAATTCCAGAGCCCATTTCATATCCAGCTTGGATAGTGAGCTTGGGTAGAATCTCAATGTGCCAGTGATAGTATGGAAGATCCGGGCTGTGGCAGGGCGATGTATGAACATAAAAATTATAGTCAGGGTTATTTAATCCATCATAGAGCTTGGCCAGGGTTACTCTCATTATACTGGCAAGATTATTGATTTCCGGAGGCGACATATTTTCAAAGTGAGAAGCATGTTTTTTTGGAATTATCCAGGTTTCAAAAGGTGAACGAGAGGCAAAAGGACAAAATGCCAAGAAGTGTTTGGTGTCCATAATGACTCTTATTCTGGTTTTTCTCTCTTCTTGAATGATGTTGCAGAATATGCACTGATTGGTTTCCTTAAAATGTTTTGCAGCACCTCTTAGCTCGTTTGTTATGTTGATTGGTACCATGGGAGATGCAAATAGCTGTGCGTGAGGATGCTCTAATGATGCCCCGGCCTTTTTGCCGTGATTTACTATAAAAAGAATGTATTTTATGTTTTTGTCTTTTTTGAGTTCTATGTATCGATCTCTGAATGCGGCAACAATGCTTACAGTTTCTTTATTGGAAAGCAAGGCAAGGTGTTTGTTGTGATCAGGTGAATAAATAATTACCTCATGTGCGCCTGCTGCGTTCATCTGAACATATACACCATTTCTATCTATCTTGGGAGTTTCTTCGGGAACGAAAGCGGGGAACTTATTCGGTATTATCCTTACTTTCCATCCTGGTGTATTGGGTTCGGTGTCAGGAGCTCTGTATGCCATGACCTCAGGTGGCGTCATTTGTTCATTACCATAACAGAAAGGACAATCTGTATCTGCGGCCGCTTCTTCTTTGTCGACCTGAGTGAAGTTCTCCGGACGTTTGGCTCGGTCTGTTGCTATTACCACCCAGTTACTTGTTATTGAATCCTGCCGTAATTCGGGCATATCAGCTCCTAATATCGATTGTCTTTGGAGAATCGAGGGGATATTGCGTTAGACTTGGATGTCTGTAATAAGGAAACGATAGCAAAGATTGTTTATGTTTTCAATGCTGGAGGCGAAGCTTTTGCTGATTATGAGAATAAAAAAGAAAGTCAGAGCTATTATTGTAGGATATTAGAGGAGCAAAGTTATATTGACTGATCCATGGAAATGCAATATAAGTATACAGGGTATATACTTGCCCGCCTTAGGCTTTGCATGGTAAAATTTCGATGAAGTATAAAGACATGCGGATGTGGCTCAGCTGGTAGAGCATCACCTTGCCAAGGTGAGGGTC
>JAQULX010000324.1 GCA_028718465.1 Dehalococcoidales bacterium
CCGTGGATTATCAATAGGGCATAAAGGGTTAGTGACAGAAAGATAACGGTTTTAGAAATCAGGAAAACAAGCCGTTTGTGTTTGTATCAGTTTTAACCTGGTAAAATTTGAATAAATTCACAAGCTCACAGGGTACCCGCTATTAGTTGTTCGCGGCGGCGAAGTTAAGGTATTTCCGAGGCCTCCAGCATTACAAAATAAGGCGAAATGCTTCGTCTCATACATGCCGTCCATACCAGCGAAAGCTGGTATCCAGTCACCCTACCTCCTTGATACTGACTTGCGTCAGTAGGGCTGAAGGGATTTTCTCCCGGATTCAGTATCCAGTCCGCAATGGACTTGGAAGAACGAGATGATCCTTTTTGGGACGGGGGGCAATCCCCCCGTCTCCACCGTAAACACTGGCGGGACTTTGGAATAGATTTTCAAGGGCTTGTTTAGAATATGGAGTGGTTCCTTCAGTGAGACTGCCACTTTTACGATATCACAGTATGTACCATTTTCAGGGACAGGTTACCTGTAATTAAGGTTCAACCAACACTTTAATCGATTGGTGCGGATTCATTGCTGCCTCAAAAGCATCCTTAATCCTGTCCAGAGGAAAAACGTGGGTAACCAATTTTTCAGCATTACATTTCCCATGTGATAATGATTCAATAGCCTCCTGAAAACGTAACTGCTTATATCCATATCCGAAACCGAACTGCATTGCTGCAAAAGTTGGGCTCAAATTTATAGCCGGATCCCTATATGCTGCAGATTCGGGTGTCACTACAGAAAATTTCGAAGCCTGGTCAGGCAACAATGCGGGGTTAAGTCGAACGAAATCAGGTCTCGTAGTCCAAATTCTCCCCATATTTCGAACCATGCTCACGGCCTGTATGTATGCAGCTGGTCTATTGTCACATATTATCACACAATCAGCACCTATACCCTGGGTCTCCTTCATAACTACCTGAACCACATCCTGGTTGACAGAGTCGATCACCATGTCTGCCCCAGCTTCATCAGATGCTTTTTGACGTATCTTCGAAATGTCGCAGGCAACGACTTTAGCCACTCCTCTCTTCTTCAGCATAGCCACTGCACCTATCCCGGTGATATCCTGTCCTAAAACAACAACCATTTTTTCATATTCTGCCCTTCTGGCCAGAGATGATGCCAGACTTAAATGGTCAATTAACGCCAGGTCATGATAGCTCAGGGTGGAGGGAAGCTTGACGGCGTTCATTTTGTTTAAAAACGGGATGGCCAGATATTCCGCGAAGGCCCCATTTATGGCCTTGCCTATCTCATTTTCGCCCCCATGACTACAGCGCCAATAATCCTTTTGTTTACAGGCTTCACATCTATAACAGGGACGATAAATGGGTTCCGAGAATATTCTATCTCCGACCTTAAAGTCGGTCACCAGGGAGCCTGCCTCAACTATCTCTCCACTAAACTCATGCCCTCTAATTAAACCGATTCCTCGTCCACCCTCCGGCCAGTGTTGCCATGCCGGAAGATCCAGGATATCACAAACTCCACAAGCCATTACCTTTACAACTACACCCTCCGGATTGGCATGGGGACGTTCTACTTCTTTAAGCTGCATATCATACGGACCGTAGTATACAGCAGCTTTCATCTTATCCAAGGTCAATTAGCCTCCTTTGAATTTTCAAAACTCCATTTAGATTACTGGCTAAATGTGTGTTCCGCACTTTCCAAAATTAAAATGGAATATCGGTCTATCGATCTTAGTTTGTTTGAAAGGACCGTGGGGAACATTGGCTGGAAGATAGAGTAGACAGCTTTGAGTTATAACATACTCTTCTCCTCCAATCGTCATTCTGGCTTCCCCGCATAAATCATGTGGATCATCTGGATTGGTACCGACCAATCCAAGTACTTCGTCATAGGGATGAGAATGAGGTTTGGACGCACCTGCATCCGGACCTCTATTCATCATAGCCGGCCAAAACCAGCCTGCTGAGCCATAGAAAGAACCCTTAAGACGGTCATCCCCGATATATAGTATATGGGTTTCCTCCTTATTTTCCTCATAAGTAGCAGCCCAATCCTTTTTTGTCTGGGTAGGTTTGTAATCACTAATAATATATTTTTGATATTTAGTTGCAGCCATCCATTTATTCTCCTTCAATTTATATCCTTTTATAACATCTTAAAACTTCGTTGTTATATTAATGTTTTCCGCTGTTCCTGCACTCTATATGAATTATGGGTCTATCCATGCTGAGTTCCCTGAACGGCCCGTGCTCAACTCCGGCAGGTATATAGATTAGAGAGCTTTTATTGAGATTATATTTTTCTCCATCAATGTAGACCTCGGATTCGCCGCATAAATCGTGAGGATCATCTGGGTTAGTTCCAATAACTCCTAAAATTTCGTCATAATTGTGAATATGAGGCTTGGTTGACCGCTCGGAGATGCCAGTCTGGACTATTGTCGGGAAAAACCAGGCGGCCTCTGCGAACAATGTTGCCCCTTCTATGACTTCATCATTAAAACGTAATATTTTAGCTCTATCCTGAGGTCGATAGGCAGGTGACCAGGGATTCATTATTTCAGGATTTACCATTCGAGTTATTATGTATTTACTGTATTTTGTAGCCACTTTTCTCGCTCCTGGACCAACAAGTAATCATATTCCGATAATGGAAATATATTTTATACATGTATTCCTGCCAAACCACATTCAAATTGAAAGATAGGTCGACTCATCTTGGCTTCTCTGAATGGACCATGGGGTAATCCAGCAGGAAGCCAAATAAGGCAGCTATTATGGACCAGATTCAATTCTCCATCCAAGGTTATCTCACATTCTCCATCCAAATCATAGAGATCATCAGGATTTGTTCCTACCATGCCTACTATTTCATCGTAATCATGAGAATGAGGTTTGGATGCCCTTCCAAGCGATTCATTTTCGATCATCGCAGGCCAGAACCAGGAGCACTCAACGAACATTTTGGCTTCTGGTACGATTTCTTCATCCAAACGCAATAAGGGAGTCTTATCCTGGGGACGATATGTGGGGAACCAATCTTTTTTATGAACGCGGGGTTTATAATCTGTAATGATGAATTTTTCGAATTGTCTTTCAGTCATTTTTTATTCTCCTTAAATTTGTTTTTTGAAATATTATTATTTTAGATCTTAAGGCTTGTTCGCTAACTAACCGGCATTTAATGATTTTGAAAACGTCTCCGAAAGTTAACGCCAGTCGATAGGTCTCTTTCTTGTACAACTTACATTTGAATAATGCTGAACCATAAATCGAGAACGTGTTAAATTAATATCCCGGGGTATATTTTAGCGCTCCTATTATCCCATCATATCAGGTAGCCAGAGTACTACCTGCGGGAATATCAGATAGATAACCACGGTGAGCATTAAGGGTACGATAAACCACATTACACCCTTATAGATTTCTCCCATAGATGTATCTTTCATTATCCCTTTCATGACAAACAAATTCATTCCGTAGGGAGGAGTCACTACACCGAGTTCGATCTGTTGTACCATCAAGACTCCAAACCAGATAGGATTGAATCCTAATTGAAGTACTACGGGATATAATATCGGAAGAGTCGCAACCATAATGGATAGATCATCCATGAAACATCCCAGAATGATGTAGATAAGCATAATAACAATGATAATCAGAATAGGGGCTACTTGAAGGCCGACTATCCAGGCGCTGAGGGCAGCCGGCAGACGGGTTATTGACATTAAAGTACTGAACATCATACCACCCATGAGAATGAAAAGGATCTGAGCCGTTAGTCCACCTCCCTCATATAGGAGCTGGCTGATATTGCGCCAATTGCCTTTGCGGGTAACCAGAACACCCAGCAAGGCTGCAAAAGCGCCAATTGAACCTGCTTCGGTAGGAGTAAAAATGCCTGTATACAGGCCTCCGATTATTACCAGAGCAATAGCCATTAGACCCCAGGCGCGAGGAATCAGCGCAAAACGAGTCTTCCAGGGAGTTTGATTTTTACCTCTAGCGTAACCGGACTGGCTTGGATCAAGCTTACAACGGATAGCCACCATAATCATGATCATGGCGCCTCCGATCAAACCTGGAACTATACCGGCTATTAAAAGCTTGCCTACTGAGTTACCGGTAAGCATGGCATAAATGACAAAAGCAGAACTGGGAGGAATCATAATCGCCAGAGTTGAGGCTGAAGCTACAACACCGACGGCCATTCCTTTTTTGATTCCCTGCTTAAGCATTTCCGGGATAGTTATTTTGGTTAGAATAGCGCAAGAAGCTGCCCCGG
>JAQULX010000325.1 GCA_028718465.1 Dehalococcoidales bacterium
GTCCTCAATAGTGTAAGCCAGGAATTCCTGGCTGTCCGGCAGATAATCCAGGTTTTGGCCAGGAGTATGTCCTTGAATCACTGTGGGGCTGGGATTCTGCCGGGACTTCGGACAACTGACATCCCAAAGCTCTTCTAAAGTGCCTGCCCGGGGTTCACTCTCTAATATTTCCACCGGCCAGCCGGCGTCCAGATCCTTTTTTTCTCCCCGACGCAGAAGTGAGTAGACCAGCTCCTTGTCCGACTCAAACTGGAGAAAAATATCTTGACCCGGACGCTGGCTATGGGTAATTATCAAGTTGCCCATGCGATCGGTTTTAATCCGGAATTTTCCGTTCTCTTTTTTACAGGTATGGTCTTTCTTCCGGTTTGATGCCAGAAGCTGGGGCTCTTTAGTTTCTTCGCTAAACAGGCTTTTCACCAGGGGAATCAACATCCCGATAAATGCAACACCCATGAGCAACGGCACAAATGTATTTAGTAGATCCAGCCAACTGGTGCTGGCAGTACTGATTAACGGTGGCAGTGTAATTTCGGCTGCGGCCTGATCTCCCGGATTAACGTTAGCCAGTTCTCCGGCGTTCACTTCCAGAAAATAACGAGCTGGCTGCTGGGAAGTAACCAGATAGCCCGGTAGAATATCGCGGTAGACTTCGGTCACTACTAGATTCTCATCCAGGAATGCTATATCCAGGGCAAACAGCATGGGAACCGTGGTAACATGGATGGTCTGAGAAATGCCCAGGTCAAAGAGTTCTCCGTTTGCCACCGGTAAACTGGGCAAATTCCCCAATCCGGTACTCAGGTCCACTGGATCAGCCGCGATACTGACCTGCCAGGTAGTATTTTGAATCGTAATGGTTCCCTGTCCTAACATGTTTTTACCTCCCCGGCTGGCTTCCCGTTTCTTTAGGCTTCCTTTCCAAAATTCTTTGCAGGTTCAGGTAATCCGAAGAGCCGATATCCGAGCCGGCGAACATGGCCTGGTCATAGTTGCGGTGCCACAGCGCCGAAGCCTTGAAATCGGTCTTCTGCTCGAACTTCTGTCCCAGCGAGACTTTAGGTTTCATGCCCGGCGGACTGATGGACGACATCCCCTTGAGATATGACTGGCTAGTGGTGTCTTCCCGATAACTCACAGGCGCTTTGGCTCCAAAGTCCTCGTGATTGGCATATTTACCCATCTTCTTTTTCTCCTTTCCAGAGACTGGTATACCATTCTTTCTGTTCTTCTCCGGAGACCTTGCGGTACTTCATGGTAGTGGTAATATTCCTGTGCCCCATATGTTCCTGTAATAACCTGAGCCCGTCTCCCGAATCATTCAGCTTGACCGCATGCACCGCAAAAGCATCCCGCAGCCGGTGCGGACTGACATTATGCGCTTTGCCGCTCTCGGCAACGACTAATTTCGGCAGTCTGGCTTTCACGGCCAGGTCCCGGACGATTTGCCAGGCCCGGTGACGGCTGAGATTAAAGATAAGATTACCGCCCGGCTGGGAAACCAGGCCGCTCCGTTTTATGAATTCCTTGAGCAGGGAGAGTGTTTCCTTGTCCAGCGGCAGTTTGCGGTAGCGGCGGTGCTCTTTCTCTTGAGAGATTGCCTGTTCTACTTTGAGCCCGCAGCCGGGACAGTACTTATGGACTTTCCCCAGCCGGGCCTGACACTCCGGGCAAGAGAAACTGAGCCGGGTTTTCAGATGTTCGATAGTAACCGTTCCCCGGGAGAAATCAATATCCTGCAGCCGCAGTCCCAAAGCCTCCGACACCCGGCAACCGAGGTGAAACAGCAGCCGGACCAGCAGCTTATCCCGCAGGTAGCCGGCGGTTTGTTCCAACCGCAAGATTTCTTCCGGTTCCAGGTAAGCTTTGGACATATTTATTCTTCACCTCCGGAAAGCATTGGCCCGATCATGCCCAGCATCATCACCAGCATCAGCATGGGCATCATCGATGAGAAAGAATCCGTAATCCCGCCGCTGCTATTGCCGGAGACCACCATCACGTTGTCCTGCTCTGCCCGGGCTAACGGACTGGGCAGAGTCCAGGGGTCCGCGGTAGAATTCCCGGACCGCAGCCAGACTACCATGCCGTAAGTGCCGTTCTCGATGCCGCCCAAAGAACTGGGCGTCAGGACGATATCCACGGCCGCCGTCTTTTCTACAACCTCAGAGCTGGGTTCCAGCAGCAGATCGGTCTGGCCTACACAGGCACTAACCAGGTGTTTACCGAAGAGATTAGCATAATAAGGCGCCGCCCTCAGGGTCAAACTGGTATCTACCCCCACCCGGTACTGAAAAGAGACAGTCACTCTGACGGTATCTCCAGCTGCGAAATTCCCGGTGGTTAAAGCTAAAGGCGCCAGATTTACTTCCAACACGAGATTCCTCTCCTAGACCTTCACGAAATCGGTGATCTTGAACTCACTGATGGTGGGATCCTTGCCGGTGATCAGCAGGGCATTCTCATAACCAAAGATCGTTTCATTAATCCCGGGTGACCCTCCGGAAATCTTGCAGTAAAGATCGTCCCAGTCCGTGCCTACCCCGGTGGGAATGGTGAAGGTATATTCACTGGCGTAAGTCAGCGGGGTGGTCGATTGAGAGAGGCTGCGCGTATTGGTGCCCACGATCTGTTCGTTGAAACCGAACATCCCGTAGATTCCCACACAGAACCGCTCGATAGCCCCGCTTACTGCCGGGCCGGCGTACTTGTAAGAGATGCTGACCTTAAGTCTTTCTCCGGGTCCCAGGGTCACCTGCTTGGGTGATGGATTCATATACCCCAGCGGAATATAAATCCCTCCCGACAGGGTATAAAAGGTGCGGGTTTCTCCGTCATAGTAGACCGGCTGTCCGGTCTCCGGGTCCACATACCAGCCCGGGGCATATTCCTGCGTGCTGGCTTGCAAGGGCCGGATGCCTCCCAGATCTAACTTTAAAGTTTTTGTTTCCATATCTTTCTCCCTAAACTTTGGCAAAATCCGTAATCTTGAATTCGCTGACCAGGGGTGTTAAGGCACCGATATTTACACCTTTGGTTTTCTCGTCATCGAGGTGCCAGTAGCCATCACCGCCATACCAGTAGCTGTAGGCATGAATGGTGACTGACTTATCCGGCATATAAAAATAGCCATTGAAGGAATAGGTGACCCCTCCATCGACATCGGCGCCGCTCTGCGGATAGGTAATTTCCGGCCAGGGGGATGCCCCGTATTCCAGGGCTCCGCCTACCATCAGGCTGATGACCGAGGCATAGAGGTTTTTCACCTTCACCGTAATATCCACCTTGTTCCCCGGGTAAGCCTGAGCCGGGGCTACAATCTCGACAATTTGCGCGTACGTTGCCATTTAAGTATCCTTCTGATCGCTACCCTGGTCGCTGGCATCCTTTGGGCTTTCACCGGAGGGCAGAGGGAAGCTGCCATTGCCGGCTTTCCCTGCCAGGCGATTGGCAATCACGTCCACCCCGGCGCCGCCCAGGAAGGCGTAGAATAAGTCCAGGGTCCCGATGGAATCGCTGAAAGAATACCCGGCTACAAAGATTACAGCTGCAATCAGGCTCCGGATGGCCGAACCGCCGAACTTGCGGGGATCGAAAGGCTCTTTACTTTCCAGCCAGCCTAATCCGGCCGAGACCAGTCCGCCAATCAAGGCCGCAATAGCTACCCATAGCTTATCCATTAAGGTTTCCTCCTGGTAATATTGACGCCGCCCCGGAATAAATACCCGGCGGCCATAAAAATAACGGCATCCACCACGGTATCGATGTGGCAGGCCCGTAAAGCCAGCCCGACCAGCAGCACCACTACCGCGGCCATCAGTTCATAACAGGGTTTAGCCGTGGGTCTCATTAAACACCTCCCATTAAGCTGGCCATCAGGCTCATCATCATAATCATGGGAAACATTTCCGTCCCCCCTTGGGATGTGTCTACCTGGGCTACCTGTCCCAGCATGGAACCCATGGCCGGTAAGCCGTAGCCGTAGGCATTGTCTTTATTCAGCGGGACTTCCTGGGGCTTGGTAGAAAAATAAGGGGCATATTGTTTGGCGGCTGCCCAGCGAAAATGCCAGCCCTCTCCATAAGCCCGTCGTCCGCTCTCCCAGAGCAAACCGGTCAGTCCGGAAAGCATCGGCGCGGCAAAGCTGGTCCCCGATTTGACCAGGTACTCGTCGTCGGCTTTGTTGCTGGCCATCTCCAGGTTAGTGCCCCAAAGCACAAAATCAGGCTTGGTTTCTCCCTGGACAGTGGGTCCCCGGGAGGAATTCTCCCAGACTACCAACTCGCCCTG
>JAQULX010000326.1 GCA_028718465.1 Dehalococcoidales bacterium
CTGGGCCGCTATGCTGTAAGTGTTACTGTTATAAATCTTGCCATCGGCCAGGGGCTCACCCGGAGCAGTCAGCTCATTTCCGGTTGCCAGGATTGCCACCACAGGGCGGCGGACCACTTTAATTTTAGCCTGTCCAATTGAAGCCAGAACGCCGATCTCAGACGGCCGGACGACAGTTCCCCGGGTAAGTACCAGCCCGCCTTTACGTATACTCTCTCCGGCTTTACGTGTGTTGGCGTCCGGATCCTCTTCCGTCATAATCCCTATTTCTCCGGGAAATCCATCTTTGGAGGTCGTTCGCTGCGTTTCATCTGTGTCTTCGAACCCGATTACGCAGTCGGCCCCGGGAGGAATCGGAGCACCGGTCATGATCCTGACGGCGGTACCCGGTTCAACCTTTTTCTGCGGGGTGCTGCCGGCTATAACTATATCTATGACACGCAGAACACTGGGGCTCTTCTGGCTGGCGCCCTTGATGTCCGCCGACCGGACTGCATACCCATCCAGTGCAGAGTTGTCCCGTGGAGGCACATTTATATTGGAGTAAATATCTTCAATCAGAACTTGACCCAGGCACTCCAGAATCGGGCTTTCTTCGTTATCCAGTACGTCAATGCTGCCTAGAACTCTATCTAAAGCTTGCTCAACACTGATCATTCGCAGGACCCTTCTTTCCGGCAATATCTTTTCCTGCTTTTAGGTCGGCTTCGGTGTTAATATTAAAGAAGCTTAAATGTTCAGGATCGATATTGTCTATTTCTTCTTTTTGAACGTATTTCACATTGACCAACGGGAAAAGATCCAGGATCGACAGCCGGTCCTGACGAATCAATAACTCAATATGAGCTATACATCTCCTGGAATAAACCGCATGTAACGGTTCCAGTGCTCCTTTATTGACTCTGGGTATCACTACATCATAATTACCCAATTGTCCAACCATGAAACGCAACAGATCGATACTGAGAAACGGCATATCGCAGGCAACCACCAGATTATAATTTGAGCCGGAGGCCACCAGCCCGGTATAAATCCCGCCCAGAGCCCCTTTCCCCGGGTAGATATCCTGAGCCAACTTTAACACTGGATAATCTGGTAATTCGGGTATTACGGAGTCCTGAGCTGTAACCACTATGATTTCAGTATTAAAGCAAGACAGGCTGGTAATAGCCCTTGCCAGGAGATTTTCATCACCGATAGTCTCAGCGAGTTTATTACGTCCCAGCCTTTTGCTTTTGCCGCCCGCCAGAACAATACAGCTTAAATCCAATTCGTTGCGAGATCTTCCTCCCGGATTTTTAACATATTTTTACTTTTTTTATTTTACCATAAAGCTACGAGCATGACATCAGTTATTTTTCAGGGAGCGTTTTTCCAGGCCGATTTGACTATGGTTTTGGATAATGATATACTTTGCTTAGCAAAGTACTTTGGAGGATTGAAATGGATAGAGATCAGGCCGTGCAAGAAGTTCATGAGATCAAACAGGTCATGGAAGAGTCGCGAAGACGGTCCAGCCGAGGGAAATGCTGGATCATTGTTGCTGCGGCGCTGCTGACTATGGTAATCTCCGGCATCGCACCTCCTCTGGCTCCGGCCATCGGCATTGGTATGATAGTTGGGGGGATAATAGTCTGGAGGAAGAACAGTGATCCGGTTGTAAAGGCTATCGCCGCTGGAGTGTGTGCTGTAGGTATCGTGCTCATACTGGTTACTGTCTTGGTGGTAATAGGTTTTATGGCCTATAATGTCTCCGGCATTTACCCGGCGCAAGAGACGATTGTTCCAGCGCGGTAGGCACGCAGTTTACAACATGGTCGAGAATCAAACCAGCACGAATATATAGTCACGGAAATAAAATGTACGAACCGGAAATAATAATTCATCAGCCCTCCAGGTTGCGCATAATGGCTGCCCTTGTAGCTCTGCCTGATGGGGAAAATCTGGAATTTACCAGCCTTAAAGACCTGGTCAAACTGACTGATGGAAACCTGAGCACCCATTTGTCTGTGCTTGAGCAGGCCGGTTATATAGCTATGGATAAGAGCTTCGAGGGAAAGAAGCCCAAAACCAGAGTCCGGGTTACCTCCAGGGGCAGAGACGCTTTTTCAAAATATGTCGAAGAGCTGGAAAAAATTCTCAAGGGGGCGCTTAGTTAAATCTTTTAGGCGCCCGTCTCATAAATGCTATATCATTGTGGTACTGTATTAAGACTCCCGGGCCTTTTTGACATAGACCTTTATTTCCTCACCATGGTCTTCTATTGCCAGGCACTCATTGCCGGTGGTCTTACACCAGGCGGGCATGTCCTGCTTGATACCCTTGTCGGTGGCAACTATTTCCAGAACCTGCCCGACTTTCATCTTCTTGATCTTCTGTGATGTTTTAACGATCGGCATCGGACACATCAGGCCGAAGCAATCAATAGTTTCATCCGCTTTCATAAGGTCCTCCGGGGTGTTAAATAAAAAGCGTGACCCTGGACTCACGGGCCTGCGCCAGGAAATAAGCAGCGCCGGCCTGGCTCATGATGCCGTCACGAAAAGCATCATCCGGCAGTCCCAATATACCGCAGGAAGTGGAACATGGGACCATTTTTATACCCATTTCCTGTGCCAGGCTGATAAATTCATCTATCGAGGGATAGTTCGATTCCTTCATCAGCTTTCTCATCATCCATGTGCCCAGACCGAACATGTGGAAATGGGACATCTTCAGGCGCTTTGAACCTCCGCGGTTCATAATATTCAACATGTTACGCATAATGCCCTTGCTTTTAATCCTGCCTTCATTCCGCTTGATGGCATTCAGTCCCCAGAATGTGAAGAACATGGTGACTTCCATCCCCATGCTGGCGGCGGTGGTAGCCAATATGAAGGCAGCCAGAGCTTTATCCAGCTCGCCGCTGAACAGGACCAGGGTAAACTTTTCTTTTTCGGGTTCGGGCATAGGGTTCTCTTATCCGGTATTCTAAGTCAGCTTGTCATCCTGATCAATATAGTCTTTAATATTGGCACCGCAACTGGGGCAGGTCCGTTTCGTTCGCTCTACCGGCTGGCTGCAGTTAGGGCAATAGAACAACACCACCTTGCAGGCCTGGCAATAAGGAAGATCAGAGTTCATGATCTCCTCATCGCAGTACGGGCACCACAGTTCGTTCTGTTTTTCCGTCTTGCTTCGGTTCTTGCTTTCCGCCTTGCTCACCGATTTCTTCATCATTCCACCTCCAACCCACTCAACAATCGAGACCTGGCAAAGCCCTATCATTGCAGCGTGCCGGGGCGCCTTTTGGGTGCCCTCCGCGCAATCTAAAGCTTTTGATTTCAAACCGGTTACTTAAAATTGCTGCGGGCAGCACAGGTACTGGCAATGACGTGATAAGAGCCGCATCTTCGGCTATTCTTTTTTAACATTGATCTGGCAGGGGGCACAGATCGGATTGTCCGAATCCTCCCCTTCGACATCACAAAAAGGACAATGCCCGCTCTCAGCTTTTGGCTGAGTGCCCTGTTTGGCCAGATAATCGTCGATGGCCTTGTTCAAGGCCTGGGCTCCCAGATTCGAACAATGAAATTTCTGTTTGGGCAGGCCTTCCAGTTCCTGGGCTACCAGTTCGGGCGTTATTTTTTGTGCTTCCTCGATAGGTTTACCCTTGGCCATTTCGCTGACCATACTGGAAACGGCGATGGCCGCCCCACAGCCGAATGTCTTGAACTTGACATCTTCCAGCTTGTTATCTTTAACCTTGATGTAGAAAGTCATCATGTCTCCGCAGACGGGGTTTCCCACTTCTCCAACACCGTCGGGGTTTTCAATTTCACCCACATTACGCGGATGCATGAAATGGTCCATTACTTTTTCGCTATAAACCGGCATTTACTGCCCTCCTTTTCCCGCTTTAACAAATTTTGCATAAAGAGGTGACATTTGCCGTAATCTTTCGACAATTGGCGGCATTACCTCCAGTACATAATCAATGTCTTCAGCTTTATTATCCAAACCCAGAGTGAAAAGGATAGAACCCTGGGCTACCTCATGAGAAATTCCCATGGCTAGTAAAACATGAGAGGCTTTAAGAGCTCTGGAGGTACAGGATGAGCCGCTGGACACCCCGATCCCCTGGCTGTTCAACAACATCAACATGGACTCACCCTCGATAAACTCCACGCAAAAACTGGCGTTTCCCGGCAGACGCTTCTGGGGATGACCGGTGACAATAACGTTATGGATTGTTTCCGGGAGTCTGGATATTAGTTTATCCCGCAGAGGCACCAGCTTTTCAATT
>JAQULX010000327.1 GCA_028718465.1 Dehalococcoidales bacterium
AAAGTACTGATATAATTGTAATCGGAACTGCGAAAACTGACCTTCGCTTTTTTCGTTCACAATTTCAGTTTTACGCAGTTCTTTCTATTTTGTCTAATTTTATACTCAATTTGTCCAAAGTCTAATAAATTAAGGAGGCCATACATGGATTTACTAAAAAATAAAGTTGCTATCGTTACTGGCGCTGCCAGCCGAAGAGGTATAGGTCGGTCTATTGCAATAAAATTAGCAGGAGAGGGTGCTGATGTCGTTGTTGCCGATAAATTCAATATTGCTCCAAGTATCCGACCTGAGGACAAAGGATGGGATGGTTTGGAAGCTGTGGTAAAAGAAATCCAGGCTTTAGGCCGCGACGGATTGGCTGTGCCTATGGATATCAGTAATCCAGCCGAGGTGGATAATCTGGTAGACAAAACATTAGCCAAGTTCAAAAAGATCGATATCCTGGTTAATTGCGCGGGTATTCGTGGACCTGTGCCTACACCCATGCTGGAGATAACGGAAGCTGACTGGCGGATGGTAATCGATACCAATATCAATGGGGCTTTTTTTCTGGCTAAAGCCGTGGCGAAAGCCATGCTTCTCAATGGAGAAGGCAAGAAGATAGTGATGGTCTCTTCTCAGGTAGGCGTTAAAGGAATACCAGGCAGTTCGGCATACAGTGTCTCCAAGCATGGTGTGGAAGGAATAATAAAAAATCTGGCACTGGAGATGGCAAAATATAAGATTAATGTGAATGGGATCCGCCCCGGAGCCATCGATACCAATTTTAGAGATTCGTCTCTGGCCAATCAGGCTAAAGTGGCAGGGATTACAGTAGAAGAGGCACTCCAGAATGATGCAAAGGGTGGCCCGGCGGCTATGATACCCTTCGGCAGAATGGGGACTCCTGAGGAAATAGCCGATCTGGTCCTGTTCCTGGTATCGGACCAGTCAAAATATATCACTGGAGAGATCTTTACTATAGCTGGGGGAATGGCCTAGCAATAGGTCGTTTTCCAGTTATCAGGAGATCCTTGAGGAGGATTTTTAAATGACAGTCAATACCAAATATCAGAAATTATTTGAGCCCGGCAGTATTGGTTCACTCCATTTGAGAAACCGTATGGTTAAGATGGGCGCCCAACCGGGATCAGTTCCTTCACCAGACGGCAATGTCCCAGAGATACTGAAAGACTATTATGAGGCTGTAGCCCGAGGTGGAGTAGCGTTGGTGACCGCTGGTGGCGGCATCATCGAAGTCATTCCGAACAACGCTACTTTGAACCGATTCCGGATAGATGACGATAAATATATCCCCAGTCTAAGAGAACTATCCCAGGTGATTCAAAAACATGGATGTCCGGCGTTTTTGCAACTTATGGGACGAGGCCCCTCCCGGAAACACCTGGATTTTGGTATCGAGTCTAAAGCGGCCTCAACCTTATCCCAGGATGAACTTCCTTTACCTTATTTTGCACCTACCCGGGAACTAACGGTAGCCGAGATTGAGCAATTTGTAGACCTGTTCGCGAGTACTGCGGAGAGAATTCATAAGGCAGGATTTCAGGGTATTGAATTGAATAGCGCTAATAACCATCTTCTGAATACTTTTCTATCTCGCGTTTGGAATAAACGCCGGGATGCTTACGGAATCGACAGTTTGGAAAGTCGAGCTAAGATTGTAGCTGATATTATCCGTGAGATAAAGAAACGCAATGGCCAGGATTTTGTAGTTATTTCCCTAATAAATGGCATGGAGCTTGGTTTGGAAAAAGGCATTACTCCTGAGGAAAGCTGCGGTATTGCCCGGGTACTGCAGGCAGCTGGAGCCGATGCCATTCATGTAAGAGTCCATTTCTATAACCGGCCGTCTCATCCTGATGATCGTATTTCTACGGAATGTCCGGACATTGCCATGTATCCTGAAGTCCCCTTTTCGCTTGGCCCCGGTGTAGATACTCACCGTCATGGTGCGGGAGGATGGACACCCATTGCAGCCATGATCAAAAAAGCCGTCTCCATACCCATAATATCTGTAGGCAGGCTCGATGCCGATCTAGGCGTAAATCTTCTACGCCAGGGAGCCATTGACTTTATAAATCTGAATCGCAGAATCATGGCCGATTATGAATATCCTCGGAAAATCTTTGAAGGCAGATTAAAAGATATTCGACCTTGTACCGGTTGTTATACCTGTTTTGATAGCAGTGAGCATCATCTGGCACCCCTATGTATGGTGAACGCCGCTTTAGGCCATGATCGCGAATACGAGATCAAACCGGCTGATAAAAAGAAACGGGTGCTCATCGTTGGCGGTGGGCCAGCCGGCATGGAGGCTGCCCGTGTTGCGGCCTTGAGAGGTCACCATGTCATTCTCTACGAAAAGCAGAGTTATCTAGGTGGTTCGCTACCTCTAGCTGCCATGGTAAAAGGGTTTGAAAGGGAAGATTTCTTGAGCTTTGTTCGCTACCTCAGTAACCAGATGGATAAGCTGGGGGTTGATGTTCGTTCAGGAATTGAAGTTAACCGGACGATCATAGAAAAAGTCAAACCGGATGTCTTGATTATAGCTACAGGCGGCGTCCATAATATACCGAATATTCCCGGTATTCAAAACAGTAATGTCATCACCAGTTACACTCTTCATAAACTGGTTAAAAGATATCTGAAATTCCTGGGACCACAGGCCTTGAGCCGCCTTACTCATTACTGGATGCCTGTGGGGAAAAACGTGGTGATTCTGGGTGGGGGTATTCACGGCTGCCAGACTGCGACCTTCCTGATTAAGCGAGGACGGAAAGTAACTATCCTGGAAACCGGTGATACTTTCGGCAAGGGACTTCTGGAGACAAATATCAAAAAATTATTGCTTACCTGGTTAGCTTCTAAGGGAGCAGTGATGCTAACCGGAGTTAAGTATGAGGAGATTAACGGAAAGAACCTGATTATTACCACTAAAGACGGTAAGAAACAGGCGATACCTGCCGATACTATCCTGACTGCTCTGCCTTTATTGCCTGATACGGAGCTCTTAAAAACATTTAAAGGTTTGGCTCTCGAAATCTATTCCATCGGGGATTGCCATGATCCTCAACTAACAGTCAATGCTGTTGCTGACGGTTACCGTATTGCAATGGCCATATAGAAAGTTTAATTATTTGCAGTATATTCTTAAATGAAATGGGTCGGGTAAAAACATCATGGCAGTGAAGAAAGCCCGGGAGCTGTCGGCACAGGGTAACAGCGTTTTGCTCTTAGCCTACAACCGTCTTCTGGGAGAATGGCTGGCAGAGAGCGTAACACGGCGATACAGGTAAAGTCACCATTTATAACAATTATCTCGTTGACAGAATGAACCCTTATTCTTTGAGCCTGACTAAGATTGGACATGTGTATTTGTCCAATCTTAGTCAGATATTGTGACTTATTCTTCCTGTCTCACTGAGATTAAGCGGTTTGCTTTTAACTGGTCAATTCATTTCCATTCCAAAGAGAATTGTTTCCGGCTGGCAGTTAGGAAATTGACCCATAAATCCAGAGCGCATTTTTGTTTTTGCATTACTAATTCCCTAACAAGATAATCACCGGATTTATTATCGAAAATATCTGCTCTCCTGGTCTGGACACTATTCGGTTGTTAAGGTTCCAATAGCGAATACCCTGATTTATATGGTTTGAATTATTACCACCTGATGTTCCTAACGGTGATTGTAATCGTCTTCGAATCAGTCAGGACTCCATCGCTTACTCGAAAATTCACGTAGTAATTACCTGACTGCCAATAGGTTGGTCGCCAAGAGAACGTGCGGGTTGCAGAGTCAAAAGCAGCTCCCGCCGGCAGATTGGATGCCGTATAAGTTAGTACATTACTATCCGGATCACTGGCCGAAATAGTAAATTTAAGCATCGCACCTTCATTTATCTTTTTATTGCTAATAGGATTAAGCACCGGCGGCTGATTACCAGAAGTGGTAAAAGTCATATCACTGCCGTAAACCGTGCCATCACCCGCCGCTTTAACTCTATAGTGATAGGTGGTGCCCAAAGACAAACCCGATAAACTGGCACTGAAGGCCCCGGTATCGCTCCGGGTCTGGACGGCCGTGGTATTACCGTAACTGGCGGTAGTCCCGTATTCAAAGCTTACCTGCACACTATCGGCGCTCCCTAAACCGGTCAGATTCCCATTTAAGGCGGCACTGCTAGTGGTGATACTGGTGGCGGCACTGGTAGTGGCCGAAGGCGGTACGGTTGTGGGTGTGGCGCCCACGTCCACAATACCGCGCATTACG
>JAQULX010000328.1 GCA_028718465.1 Dehalococcoidales bacterium
CGCTATTGGAGTCTGGAAACTCTAGCCGGTCTCAGGGGTCTCCAGGTCTACCCATTTATCCAGCCATTTTTGCTTTTGAGCAATGCGTACCTTTTCATCCGTTGACCGGTAGCCAGCCAGGAAATCTGCCTTAAAAGAGTTGAAATTCCCACCGGCAATGGAATCCCTGACCTGGCCCATGAAACGGTGCATAAAACTCAAGTTATGGATGGTGGCCAGGGTGTAAGCCAGTAATTCTCCTGATCGGAAAAGATGATGCAGGTAACCCGCAGAAAAATGGCGGCAGGTATAACATCCGCAAGCAGTATCAACCGGTCCGGCTTCTTCTTTCCAAATCGAATTGCGAATGTTCAACCTGCCCCGGCCAGTAAAAATCCCGCCGTTACGGGCTACACGGGTAGGTAACACACTGTCGAACATGTCTATACCCAGGGCAACCCCTTCAAGAATATCCTCCGGGGACCCCACGCCCATCAGGTAGCGGGGCTTATTTTCCGGCAGAAGGGGTGAGGTTACCTCAATCATGCGCCGAAACATCTCACGGGGTTCACCCAGGCTCAGCCCACCGATAGCATATCCCGGAAAGTCCAGCGAGGTAAGATAGCGTGCAGACTCGTAGCGCCAGTCCGGATTAAAGCCACCCTGTATAATACCAAAAAGGGACTGATCGGGCCGTGTGCGGGCTTCCAGGCACCTCACAGCCCATTTATGGGTCAAATCCATCGCCGCTTTAATGTCTTCAGGTTTATCCTGAAAAGAGGGACAGACATCCAGGGCCATTATCACATCAGCCCCCAGGGCTTCCTGGTATCGGACAGCCAGTTCGGGAGTGATGAAATGCTCGCTGCCGTCAATATGTGAACGGAATTTCACGCCTTCATCGGTGATACGGCGTAAGCGGGCCAAACTGAATATCTGAAATCCCCCGCTGTCGGTCAAAATAACCCGGTCCCAGTCCATAAAACGGTGCAGCCCTCCCAGATTGCGGATGATTTCGACCCCCGGCCGCAGATACAGATGGTAAGTATTGGAGAGGACTATCGAGACGCCGATCTCTTCGATCTGCTCCGGAGTAACCGCTTTGACCGTCGCCTGGCTGCCTACAGGCATGAATACCGGAGTCAATACATTCCCATGAGGGGTAACCAGCTCACCGAGGCGAGCTGCGCTGTCTGCCGCATTTTTGATTAACTTGAAATAGATGGTATTTGAAATAGCGCTTCCCTGTCCCTTCCGGAGTGGTTTCGACGCTCCTGAAAAATATGAAATGGCTTTGTATCACCTGGTATTTCCTTTCAGTATTATATCGGGTTATGATCAGAACCACAAAGCAAAGCCCGGAGAACCAGCAGAGTTATTATAATATTAAATGAGATTTTAGCCCCCCACCTGGATGCTTCGGGGCTCCCGGTGGGGACAGAATTATGATTTAAGATTGAGGAATTAAGAAGGGTAGAAGGGAGATCAGGTAGATTCCGGACTTGATCCAGCATGACAGAAGAAGGTGGATTATGGCCTTCGCCGGCATGATCGTGAAAGGAGGAGATAACCCAGGGAGAACCATCCGGACTCGGACTATTTTCCAGAAAGCGGTAATATAGTGGTATTTTGTTCCTCCTATAAATTTTACCAAACGGCATGCTTACCGCTGTCCATACTACATATAGGCATATAGACAACCAAAATCAATATTGTATATACTTGGTATATGCGGAAATATATTGCCGTATATTGACCGACGGCAGGCCGGATTTCCGGGAATTCTTGTTCCGGGACCAACTTTGTCAGTCTCTCGATATTGTTCTATATTATAGGAAATAGAGTTATGCAGTATGATCGCAATTATTGACTATGGTGCAGGAAACCTGCGAAGCGTGAATAATGCCATTGCCCGCCTGGGTTATACGGCAAGGATTACCAGCCTGCCGGAAGAGATATTGGATGCCCGGGCAGTAATATTGCCGGGCGTTGGCGCTGCCGGTGATACCATGGCCAGCCTGCGGAAGCTGGGTTTAACAGCAATTATCAGCAGCCTGGTAAAGGATAACAGGCCGATCCTGGGAATTTGCATTGGGCTGCAAATCTTATTCACCGGCACGGAGGAAGGAGGATGGCATGAGTGCCTGGACCTTATCCCCGGCCGGGTCAAGAAGCTGCCAGGCGGGCTAAAGATCCCACACATGGGATGGAACCAGGTCGAACAAAGGATCAAGAGCCCTCTCTTTGAGGGAATCCCCGACAGGGCTGAATTTTATTTTGTTCACTCCTACTATGGCAAACCGGAAGATGACTCAGTGATCGCTGCCGAGACCGATTACGGAATATCCTTTTGCAGCGCAATCGTCCGGGGAAACCTGGCGGCAACCCAGTTTCACCCGGAAAAGAGCGGGCAGATGGGGCTGCGAGTTTACGATAATTTTCTCAGCTTTGCAGGCGTGAAGAGGTAACTGTTTTAAAATTTAATACCGGAGACATTGAAGATGCTGACCAAGCGTATCATTCCCTGCCTGGATGTCAAAGACGGGCGGGTAGTAAAAGGTATCAGCTTTACCCAGTTAAGGGACGCAGGTGATCCCGTGGAGCTGGCTGAGTTTTATTACCGAGAAGGTGCGGATGAGCTGGTCTTTCTGGATATCACGGCTACACCTGAAGGTAGAGATACGATGGTCTCCGTAGTAGAGCGTATCGCTGAGAAAGTCTTTATGCCCCTTACGGTAGGAGGCGGACTGAGAAATATTCAGGATATCCGGAAAATGCTTAACGCCGGAGCTGATAAGGTCTCCATCAATAGCGCGGCCGTTCTAGATCCGCAGTTAATCCGGCAAGGAGCGGAAAAATTCGGCAGCCAGTGTATTGTTGTGGCCATAGATGCCAAACGTGTTCCCGGCAGCTTTCCTTTGCGCTGGGAAGTTTACATCTCCAGCGGACAAAAACCCACCGGCCTGGATGCTCTGGCCTGGGCGAGGAAGGTCGTTGAACTTGGATCGGGAGAAATCCTCCTGACCAGTATGGATGCAGACGGTCATCGTGCCGGTTATGACCTGGAGCTTACCCGGGCTATTTCGGAAGCAGTCTCTGTGCCGGTGATCGCCAGCGGCGGGGCATGCAGCCCTGAAGACCTCTGTCAGGCATTAATTGCCGGCAAGGCTGATGCGGTCCTGGCGGCCAGCATATTTCATTATGCAAAATTCTCAGTCCGCAAAACCAAAGAATACCTGGCAGCCAGAGGGATACCCATCCGAATTTGAGAGGTCCCGATATAGTGTCCAATATATTGATAGTGACTAAAGATAAAGGCACCGCAAAGATTTTGCAGGGCAAACTTTCGGCAATGGGGCATGTTAGCTCAATTGCATCCTACAAAGATAAAATCGCCGAGCGCATAGTCCGCGAAATTCCGGACCTGGTGATTATTGAGACTAATGGGCAGGCCCCGGCCATAATTCGTGAACTGGTCAAGGGCATAAAAATCAAACATAAAGCGGCAGTTTTGGCGCTGTCAAAAGAAGGGTTTTTGAACCATCCGGAAGATCTGCTGGAAGTAGATGACTTCATTATAGAGCCTGTTGACGATCGTGAACTGGCACTCAGGATGAAACGGCTGAGGAGAAAAAGCGCGGGTGATAATGAGATTTTACGCTGCAGGGATATGGTGATTGATTTCGCTAATTGTGAAGTGAGGGTGGCCGGGAAAGTTGTTGAGCTAACCTTCAAGGAATATGAATTGCTGACTTTCCTGGCCAGGAATAGAGGCCGGGTCTATACCAGGGAATCCCTGCTTAATAAAGTCTGGGGGTATGATTATTATGGCGGTGACAGGACAGTAGATGTCCATGTTAGGCGGTTGAGAAGTAAAATCGAAACTACCGACCAGGCTTTCATCGAGACCGTCAGGAACATCGGATACAGATTCATCAGCAAATAAAGATAACCTGCGGCATCAGCAGGTTACATGAATCAGGGCGGCTACTTTTTCTCCGTTTTCAACATATTGATTGTATTTTTTGACCAGCTGAGGCGATGTCATCAGAGCCAGGTTTACTTCCGGTAAAGACAGGTAGTGCTCTGCATCACGGGCCAGCCTGGCCATTCCATGCACTCCGGTCCCAATCAGGATAACCTCCGGCTGCTCTCTGGTCAGCGTCTCTATTTCACTGCGGGAAATTGAATGGCTACCCAGCCGGCCTTTCCCGTGATTCCGTTCTTTGACTGTGCCGTCCGGCAGAATCATGATATCCTGA
>JAQULX010000329.1 GCA_028718465.1 Dehalococcoidales bacterium
ATGCAAAAAAGAAACGGCTGCGGTCTAAATGTGGTGACGCTGCATCAAAACTCACTGATAGTCAGCCTTAATACCTCCGGCACCGATTTTTCATCACATGATCTGGAAACCTGGATGAGGGCGCAGGCGGTGAAAATTATCAATGAGAAAGTTAGAAGGTTCAGCAAACAGGTGGGAGTGGCATATAACCGGGTTGTTATACGCGACCAGAAGTCTCGATGGGGAAGTTGCTCTTGCTTGAAGAACCTGAATTTTAGCTGGAGATTGATTATGGCTCCGGAGCCCGTACTGGACTACGTGGTTATCCATGAATTGTGCCATCTTAAAGAGATGAGTCATTCCAAAATATTCTGGGACCTGGTTGCCCGGCATTGCCCGCAGTGGCACGAACGCAGAGATTGGCTGGACAACCATAATCTGGAGCTTAAGCTGCCGTTGTTGACCGATAACCGATGGAAGCTCTCCTAACGTAACTCAAACTCGGTAAAAAATCTACCGATATCTTCAAGTTGGTGTGCGTCCGAAGCCATAATGGAAGGAATACTTCTCTCTCTTGATATTTCCCTTGCGCCGGTAAAGACACCGTGGAGACTGGCTTCTTCCACTGCATCAAATACAGTCTGGTCGTATTCTTTAGTGTCCAGAGGGTTATAGTAACCCGGGTGGGCCAGTATTAAAATCCATTCCTTTCCGCTGAAGAATGGAATGCGCCTGCGGTAGTAGTCCGGGACATATATCTGGAGGAACTGCTGGCTGCCGTACTCTATCTCAGCTCCCGGAAATATGAGCAGGTTTTCCTGGTAATAGTGGTCCATTATCTCCAGAGCGGCCACCCAGCTATGATTAAAATTATTGTGCTCCGTAATTGCGATTCCGTTCAGTCCGGCGGACTTGATTGCTTTCACAATAGCCAGTGCTACTTCAGTATTGATATCATCAATTCCCTTGATGCCCATGCGGTCTCTCAAGGCTTCGATAGGATGGGTGTGCAGGTCGAGTTTGATCTTTTTGGCCATTAACTCCAATGATATAATATTTTGCGGAAAATTTACATTATCATTCTATCTCCAGGCTGTTTTTCACATCCACCACGCCGGCAGTAAAACGGGCGGTATCCTCGACATCAAAATAAGCCGTCCAGGTGGGAACCCTTCCTGAAAGAGCTACCACTCCATCATTGATTTCCACAGACAGCTTGCCCAGACCGGTCTCCTCCATCCTGTCCAGGGCCGCCATAATATCCCGGCGGATCGACTGGTCGGGGACCTTTTCAGACGGAGTTACCCGTACCCGGTTATCGATTTTGAGGACTCCATCCACACTGGAGACCAGGCCTTCCATCCGGTCCTTTTTCCAGAATGCATCCACCGTTCCTTCCAGATTGACGATGCCATCCTGTGCTTTCACATTTATTTTTTTCGCATCGATGTCAACAGCGCATTTCAATACGTTCTGGATATCAGACCGGAGAGCCTCATCAGTTTTATTAGGATGGTTGTGGTCATACGCCACGGTCAGGCGGTTTTCAACTGAATCAACCCCGGGAATACTCTGGGCGGCCCTCTGGGCTGCTTCATGGGCTATCAGGTTGGGCACCGTACCGGTGAGTATGGCGGCCCTGCCGACGTAGTCTACCTTTATCCGGGAGCCTTTCAGGCTGCTGTCCCATTTCAAATGCCTGACGATATGTTCTTTAACTTGATCAGCGTTAACCATCTGCACCACCTCCGGTTATTTCCTTTTCAATTCTATTATAGAACGTCCTTGTGGTTACGGGATTTTAACGTTATTTTTTGGTCGGCCCGCATTCTAAAAAGAACCCTTCTTCCTATACTGACTTTCGTCAGAATCCAGCCTTCTTCCCTCCTGTCATCCTGAAGGTCTCTCCCTTTCCCGTCATTACGGACTTATTCCGGAATCTACCCGGTCTCCTTCTCTCCCCTTAACTTTAATCATTAATCGCCATTCTCTCCCCCCGGAACCCAAAGCGCATATATTAACAACCAAACACTGTATCTGGTATTATAAACACATGAGGGAATTTATCTATAATCCATACAAGTCCGGCAGAAGTATGACGATAGTCTGCTTTATCTCCGGTTCCGGCACCAACTACCGGGAAATAGTCGCCAAAGACCCCGACCATCATTACCTGGTCTTTACCAACCGGCCCGGCTGCGAAGGGCTAAAAATCGCTAAAGAAAACAAACATGAGACCATTGAATTGAGCCATATTCCTTTCCTCAGGGAGGCCAGAAAAAGGTACCCTGTGGGAATGATACCCCGTAACTGCCAGGAAAGATTGAGCTTTGAACAGGAGGCGGTCCGGCTGATCGAGAGCAAGCTCGGCGGTCAACCCGACCTGATATGCATGGCAGGGTATGATCAATGGCTTACGGACTGGACGGTAGAAAGATACTTTCCGCATATGATAAACGTGCATCCCGGAGATACTACCAGGGGCTATTCCGGCCTGCACTGGATACCGACAGCCAGGGCAATCCTGGCCGGAGAGAAAGAGTTGAGATCTACGGTATTCATTGTTGACACGGGAGAAGATACGGGGCCGGTCCTGGTCCAATCAAATCCCGTGGATATCGAACAGGCGCTGTCTGTACTGGAAGTCCGGGGGATGAAGGGCTTGCTGGACAGGCTCGAAAAAATAGTCTCATTCAGCCGGACGAACAACCTCGGCAGTTATGAAAGCTTTATAGCGGCAGCCGGAAAAGAATTAAAAGACGCCCTGGAGCTTGTCTGTACCAATTTACAGGAGATATTAAAAGTATCCGGTGACTGGAAAATATATCCGTTCGCCGTACATGACCTGGTTGCGCAGGGACGGGTGGAGATAGATGGCAGGACCATCTATGTGGAGGACGAAAAGATGCCTCCTTACGGCTACAGGAAGGACGAGCACCGGTGCCAGCCGGGCCTATAAGCTTTCACACTAACTTCACTCGCTGCAGGCGGCTTTGTTTTAGCTCTATCCTGTGAGTATAATTCTCCAGCTATCCCTGCACCATATAAAAAACGGCCAGGAGCACTGTCATATCACCGGCGATATGGGACACAGTGGAAGGCCATAGCCCGCCGCCCCATCTGTTGGCTTGCCTCCAGAACCAGGCTGCACAAGCCAGAACCAGAAAAGCAAATATCAGCCATATTATAGCTGCTTTACCGCCCAGGACTATCACGTGATATCCGGAGAAGAACAGATCGTTGAGTATAAGGCGCTTTGAGCTATTGCCCAGGTAACCTCTCCAGTAGTATTCCTCGAAGAACGGGTTCACTATGATGAAATAGGCCAGGAAAAAAGGCCAGGTCGAACCGTTCAAGCCTATCTCCTGAAGGTACAGATTGATATCCGGGGATATTGAAAATACAGGCCATAAAAAATAGACGAGTACGCCGCAGGCTCCGAAAGCGGTTGTGACCAGAGGCACTTTCCAGCCGGTACTTCTAAAGAGTGACCTGATCGGGATTCCCGGCCGTACGATGAGCAATATGACCAGCATACCCATATGGTAACCCAGTAAAGTCGCCCAGGCATTGTGAAAGACCAGCAGGCCTAACGATACCGTGATATAAGGGACAAGCGGGGAGATAAGTCCGGCGGCTTTAACAGCGGACCCGCCGGTATTGAAAGAACGGCCTGATTCTTGTGTCACTATTGCAGTATAAGTCGCATCCTTCCCTGAGTCAAAGAAGCCGGCCCGGATTTGCTGAGTTTGTGGCATGAATGAGACAAGCGCCTGTGCTACGTTCACTTCAGGGAGTCGAACCATACTTATACGTTAGCCGGAAAGATTTAGCAGCTTTAAAAAACCTTGCCGGACCTTATGTCCGAGCCTCTGTGCTTTGATCTCAGGATTTGATCTTGCAGGAGAACCATATTACTGATAAAATGATCAGTGGGATTAGCGGTAAGACTAACCCCTGGTTACTGTGCCGAAGTGGCGGAATGGCAGACGCGCTACGTTCAGGGCGTAGTGTCCACAAGACATGAGAGTTCAAATCTCTCCTTCGGCACCATTTTTTTGCGCTTGTAGCTCAATTGGATAGAGCGCAGCCCTGCGAAGGCTGAGGTCGAGAGTTCGACTCTCTCCAAGCGCACCATTTCTATCGGGCGGTTAGCTCAGTTGGTTAGAGCATCTGCTTTACACGCAGGAGGTCATTGGTTCGAGTCCATTACCGCCCACCATACTGTACGATAGGCAGAACTCCTATCC
>JAQULX010000330.1 GCA_028718465.1 Dehalococcoidales bacterium
TCTGGCTGACACGGCTTGATAAAGAGGGTTATTCTTGAGCGTGTTCTTTTTCATTTCCAGAACATCCACCAGGACCAGGACGGTGCTGTCAGGGAAACCCGCTATGCAGTCAGCCAGAAGCTGGGCATCGTTTCCCTTCGAAGTGGAATTGCCGGTCTTCTTTGCCCGGGCGGTCTTATCCTGAGGTTCAAAACGCTCCAGCAAACCCTGGATGATCACCAGGCGTTTTTCTGCCAGAAAAGGCATGGCCTGACCTACCGCTTTCAGATCGTTCGGAGTCAATTTCCGGCCTTCCAGAACGCTGGTATTGGTGGATATCAGGGAAACATCACCGAGGTTGTTCTTGATTCTCTGAAGCTCCTCTTCCAGGGAATACGGGTCTTCTCCCCATAGTATATACAGCAAAACAGACCTCCTGTAATCTGTCCCCATTTTACCATTATTCAGGGCATAGAGACACTTAACTTTTGATTGAAGAAAGCCCCGCTTCAGAGTAGAATGGAACTGGATTTCCAGCGAGAATTCCCCCATCCGGCTGTGGTCCTGGAGTAACTCACTCCTGGTCGCCTGAGGTGACGTATAATCTCAGTGTGGGGATTTATTCTGGCAGAAAGTACGAGGAAAGCATATGAGTGTAGATATCGGTATTGTCGGACTATCGAAAAGTGGCAAGACCACCATTTTCAATGGGTTGACCAGGGGCAAAGCGGCCACCGGGGGTTATTCCTCGAAGGCCCAGGCTAATATCGGCATGGCCGGCGTCCCGGACGACCGGCTGTATAAGCTGGCGGAGATATTCCATCCCCGGAAGATCGTCCATGCCGAGGTTAAGTATATCGATATCGGAGCTTCGGTCAAGGAAATGGCCACTGATAAAGGCATCGGCGGACAGCTTCTAAACCAGCTCAGCACAGTCGATGTCCTGGTGAACGTGGTCCGCACTTTCAAGGATGACAGCCTGCCCCATCCGGAGGGCAGCCTGGATGCGGTCCGGGATATCGAAGCCATGAACCTGGAGCTGGCTTTTTCCGATCTGGCGATCCTGGAAAAGCGGCTGGAAAAGATGGAAGGCTCTATGAAGGCGGCCAAACCCGCCGAGCGCCAGATGGCCCAGCGGGAGCAGGAGCTGTTATTGAAAATCAAGTCCGACCTGGAGAAGGACATCCCGATACGGGAGATTCAGCTAACGCCGGAAGAGGTCAAGTCCATCAATAACTATCAGTTCCTGACCGCCAAGCCTTTGTTAACAGTAGTAAACATCGGCGAAGACGAGCTTCCCCAGGCCGGGGCTATCGAGGATGATTTGAATAAACGCTACGCCAAACCGAAGAGCCGGGTAATCGCTTCCTGCGGCAAGCTGGAGATGGAGCTTTCCCAGATGGGAGAAGAAGCGATGCAGGAGTTCCGCCAGGAATTCGGCATGCAGGAGTCCGGCCTGGACCGGACGATAAAAGTTTCTTATGAGCTGTTGGACCTGATCTCTTTTCTCACGGTGGGAGAAGATGAATGCCGGGCCTGGCCGATCAAGAACGGCACGGAAGCGGTAAAAGCCGCCGGTAAGATCCATACCGATATCGAACGCGGCTTTATTCGGGCTGAAGTGATACATTACACCGGCCTTCTGAGAGTGGGAAGCCTGGTGGAAGCCAAAAAGCAGGGACTGCTGCGCCTGGAAGGTAAGACCTACATCGTGCGCGACGGGGATGTGATTAACTTTCTCTTTAATGTGTAGGGTTCTTGCTGCAGAACTTGACCAGCTCGGCGAACTCATTGATGCGGATAGAGTTGTTGGTCTCCAGGAACCCGTCGTAGGTCAGGTTGATCCACGGCTTTTGATAGAGAGCGCTGAATTTATCGGCCATGGCCGCTACAATGCCGCCCGGCATACAGCCGTGGGGCATCACTGAGATAACTCCGGCAAACTCCGGATTTTCCAGCCAGTCAATTCCTCCGCCGATGCTGAGGACCGCTTCGCTTCCGCACCTGGAAGACAGATAACGCCCGGACAGGGCCAGCAGGTCCGCCGTGGAAGGCTCTTTTTCTTTGATAACGTCCTCGAAGCAGCCGGCAATCCGGCGCTCATCGCCGTCCTGGATTCGCTTCTTGATATAGCTGACGATCATCTTCTTGATCTTCCGGTCTTTAACGGCGTCTTCGAGGTTGCGATGTGAGGTATATTTCAGCCATTCTCCCATGGGAGACACGACTACCTCCAGGCCGGCGTTCTCACAGACCCTCGCCAGGTCTTTATTGCTGAAGCGGTTGGACCGCAGGTAAATTTCCCCGTTTATGCCCACCAGCGGCCGGCGAGGCAAAGTGGAGTCGATTATTTTTTTAAATTCCGCCGTGGCTTCCTTGAGCACTTCGTCCAGACCGGCTTTCCGGAGCGTATTTTCGGCGATTTTCTTCAGATATGTTTCGAAGAGCTTATCGGCGGTCCCTTTTTCTTTCTCATACGGCCGTGTCCTCCAGAGAAGCCTTTGCAGCATATCTACCGCCACAATCCCCTTCCAGGCCAGCCGCTCGAACCCTGGCCCCAGGCCGATATCGCGGTAGGCATTATTGGAGACCGTGGTCCGTATAGTGAGATCGTAACCCATGTCCTTGAGTATGCGGATCTGCTCGATAGCATATTTACCCAGGCGGCAGGGACCGTAAGACCCGGCCATATAGCCCTCGACATTTTCGTGATTGTGGCCGTTTTCCCGGTAAAATCTCAGGAAGTCCCCCAGCGTGACCCTGTAAGGCAAACATTCGGTGCCGGAGGTCACCTGGTTGCTGTAAAGTATATTCCTTTCATCCGGCTCCGGAAGGGAAACAGCTTTGACTCCAAAGGCTTCCATGGCCGCCGCCAGGACATCTATATGCGGCGCCATACGGGGAATGATCACGGTCTTATCAGCGTTTGCTACTGCTGTCGTGCCGCGGTAAATATCTTCCGCATTGACCATCACCGGCTTTCCGGAAAGGGCATAGCTTTTTATAGTATCCACGAAAGCCTCCAGGCGAGTCACCAGTCCGGCTTCCGCAGCATGTTCATCGATCTCCAGTTGACCCATAGGTTTGCCGCCCATGATATCTACCAGCTCGCCCAGGATGAATGAGTTGGGACCGCAGCCGAAGTTGGTCAAAGCCAGACCGTAAAGCTGGGGATTCCGCGCGGAAATATCGGCGCCGGCCAGCATCCGGCTTTCATACGACCAGTACGGACGGTCGGAATATTTTTTCGGATCGACCGAGGCCAGCGGCAAAAAGTCCAGCGGAACAGGTTCGACACCCAGTTGCGCCAGCTTCTCGGCAATGCCGAGGTTGGCCCCGGAGTCCTGGGACATGTAAGAACGGGAAAGCATAACCACTCCCAGCCGCTGGCTGCGGCGCAGCTCTTCCAGCAGCCTGGCCCCCGATTCAACCCGGTCTGACTCAAATTTACGCTGGGACTGAATCCCGGCCAGGGCCGCCTGGCGGCCTTTTTCACCGCTGAATCCCATCTTGACAGCGATGTCTCTCAGGTTTTGAATCACTTCATCATCGCCCCGGCTGAAATCTATAATAGGAATAAGCAGCTTCTTTTCCAATCCCAGGACCTGGCGGACGATAAAGGGAGAAGCCTGTACCAGAGGACAGGCATATTTCTGGTTCTCATCGCCTTCTTTTATGCCCAGCCGTATAGCGCAGGGGAAAACGATATAATCACACTCTTTCAGCGCCGCGGCATGGCCGTGCACCAGCTTGATAGGGAAGCAGCTGTCGGTATAAGCCAGTTCTACCGAATTCTCCAGAATCTCCTTGTTGGTCTTGCTGGAGAGGACAGTCCTGACGCCAAGAGAGTTCAGGAATCCGATCAAAAGGGGAGCATAGTCGTATACCAGAAGCGCCCGAGGGATACCCACCAGAGGACCGCTCCCGGTGTTTTCCCGGTATTCGCGGAAAAGAAGCTTTTCCCTCTCGTCAAAGGCAGTTTGTCTTCTCGCCTGGTCCAGGGTGCTGTCGTATTTATCGCAGCGGCTGCCGTAGAAGGTCGGTTTTTCACCCGGCACTCTCATCCGGGTGATGGCGCAGTTATTATCGCAGCCGTTGCAGGTAAAGGTGGACAGGTCGCAGTCCGCTTCGATTATTTTCTGAAAGCCTTTGAATTTGGACTTCTGCCCGGCGGCGGCCTCCTTCGCCAGAATGGCCGCTCCAATGGCGCCGGATACCTCCCGGTGCTCGGCCACCAGAAGTTGTTTT
>JAQULX010000331.1 GCA_028718465.1 Dehalococcoidales bacterium
CGAGAGCGGGGCGCTGATCCCGGCACTTGCTATTCCTGCTGAATATCCTGCGAGCGTTGCCATACCGGCGCCTGGATTCATTGGAAGTCCGGCAGAGCCTACATCCATCAGAGCGCTTCAGATCCCCCAGAACCCGTTCATGGCAGCAAACGGCAGGAGTTGTACTCACGATGATGCTTACATGAGCGATACCTACGAATGGGGCGGACCGCTCGGCCAGGACACGCAGGTACTTTCGAGTTATCTGGGTGCTTTCTGTGGAAGTCTGGCTTCCGACAAGGCCGGACGGCTAATCACCGTAAGCGTAGCCACGACAGGCACAGCGGGTCTCTGGCTCCTTGACCCGGCCACGCTGGCGCCTCTGGCTTATCTGAACCTCCCAGCCAAACCCGTGAAACTCGGAGATCTTCCGGCCGGCGCCTACTTTTACCTTGATGAGAAGGACCGTGTCGTATTCCCGACGGCCGATCGAATGATCTGGATAGTGTCGGTGGACGATAGCCAGAACCGGCCTCGCTTCATCCGGCAAGAGGTCTATGACCTCACCCTCCTGGTACATGAGGATGACGTAATCAATTCGGCTTTGCCGGACTTTTCGGGGCGGCTGTGGTTCACTACCAGGAATGGGGTGGTGGGCACCATCAACCTGAACAACAAGGAGGTGGCAAGCCTGCAATTCGAGGGCGAAAGGATTTGGAACTCCATAGCGTTGGATGAGACGGGCGGCGTCTATGCTGTCTCAGACCATGCCCTGTATCGCTTAGATGCGGATACGAGCGGGCACCCTGCTATTACCTGGCGCGAGGAATATCAATATGGCGACTTGAGTAGACCCAAGCCTGGCCAGTATAGCTACGGTTCGGGCACCACACCAACGCCGATGGGGCGAGATTTAGTTGCCATCACCGATAATGCCGACCAGTTGCACGTGGTAGTCTACCTGCGCGCCTCCCATGTGGATGGCCCGCGCAAGGTCTGCGAAATACCGGTCTTCGAGCCCGGCAAGGGTGCTGCAGAGTGTTCGCTGATCGGCACGGAGAAGTCGCTCGTGGTCGGGAACAACTACGGGTATCTCGGGCCGCCAGCCGTCATTCAGGGCAAGACGACCGAGCCCGGGCTGACGCGCATCGATATCGACCCAAATGGTACCTGTCGCATAGTGTGGACGAGCAAGGAGATCATTCCCAACATTGCCTCCAAACTGTCGCTGCAGAACGGGTTGGTCTATACGTACACCAAGGATGCGCGGTCGGACCTATTTGATCCCTGGTATTTCACCGCAATTGACTTCGAAACCGGAAAAACGGTCTACAAGGTGCTGGTGGGCACCGGCTACAACTACGATAGCGTCTGGTCTGGGTTGCATCTGGGTCCCGACGGGACTGGGTACGTGGGAGTGCTCGGTGGCGTAGTCGCTATCATGGACAAGGATTGAGTATCGGGAGTTCAGCCGGGGTGTTAACTTTACTATAAAGATATTATAGGAAATGTGATCATGCATTGACCTGCCCCCCGCTACCATGAGTATAAAAAGCCGGCCTGATATCAGAGCGGCTTTTCTATATCAACGAATGATAAATTTCAATTATTGGGAGAATCTAAGAGCAATTGGCCTGGTTCCGGGAGGGTCAGGGTCATTGAAACTATCTCCTCGCAGGATTCTTGCGCCCTTCCTTATTACGGAGAGCATTGGCAATGATTGAAGCAGCGGCCTTAAAGTTGAGATTCTTCGTATTAATGACTAAATCATATAGTGCCGGATCTTCCAGCTCGGCGTGAAAATAGCTTCTGGTAAACTCCCGGCGGCTGCTGTCAGAGTTTACTATCTCTTTTTTCGCTTCTTTTTCGTCCAGCTTCAGGTCGGTCATTACGCGAGTCACTCGCATTTTAAGCGGCGCGATAACAAAAACGTGAAGTGCCCGGGGGTAGTCCTTTAGAATAAACTGGCTGCCTCGCCCGCGGATAACAATACGCTGGGTTTTAGCCAATTCTCTAATAACAGAAGTCAGTCCTTTTAAGTAACGTTTATCATCCAGAGGCATTGCAGAAGTAGATAGATATGCGCTGGCCACACCCCTCCTTATCGCACTCTGTGCTAATGCTTCTCCGATACGTTCCAGGAGGTTGGTGGATGGCCTCTCTTTAGCCATGATTTCAATATCGCTTCGATTAATTGCTGCAGCTACTTCTGCGATTATTTCCCGGTCAACATAGTCAACTTTGAGTAGAGCGGCAGCGAGTTTCCCTATTTCAGGCGCTCCACTTCCCATTTGTCCTCTGATCGTTACTAACGGCATTTGGCCACCTCCTTGATTAGCGTCGGGATACCCGGCGTCTCATTTAACCCGGTCTATTCCCAACTTTAACCCCTATCCTTTAAAATAAATAACCCCGGATTACTTACAAAACACAACTCTACCAGAACTGCCCATGCAATTACCATTCTCATTCCTTACCAGGTTGCTTGAGATTAGTTCCGGCCTTCACTTGAGGAGTACGCCGCTCTTTGAATAACCAGTTCTTTAATACGATTGGAGTTATGACTGTTGTCAGCAGACTCATTAACACCACTGCTGAATATGTATTCTGGAATATCATGGTTCCATTCAACGCTATCAGTGCTACGACCATTGTGACCTCTCCCCTGGGCGCCATACCAAAACCGACGATCAGAGAATCTTTCATATTCATGCCTGACAGTTTCGCTGTGGTGCCACAACCTATGACCTTCGTCAGAATTGCCACCACGGTTAAGGATAGCAGGAACAGCAGAAACTCCAGAGTAATTACGTGAACATCCATTAAAACGCCCAGGGAGATGAAGAAGATAGATGCGAAGATAATTCTAAGGTACTCCGCCCCTTCCCTGAATACCTGTTCATGTCTGAGCCTGATCCCGGCGAAGGAGACGCCGGCAAAAAACGAACCTATTATGGCGGATAATCCTGCCAATTCGGCCAACATGGCATAAAGAAAGGCTACCATGATAGTAAAGAGGAAGATAGCTTCAGGATACTTTTCAGCTACTCCGGTCTTATCCAGCCTGATCATAATTCTGGCAAAAACAAACCTGCCCAGCAAAACACTTGCGATAATAAATCCGATTGCCTTTGCAAGCGCTGTCAAAATTGTTGTAAGCGAAAGTGTGTCTGATACAAATCCCTCTGATACGGATAAAGCCAGCAGAACCAGAACATCATCTATTACCGCAGCACCAATTATTGCCCGGGCAGCTGCGCTCTGCAGTTTTCCCATCTCTTTAAGTACATTGGATGTAATGGCTATGCTTGTGGCTGTCAGCGAAGTGCCGATGAAGATGGAAGCCCTGTAATCAAATGCAAACATCTGCGCTAAAAAGAAGCCGCCAAGCCAGGGTACGATAACTCCAAAGATTGCTATTAATAGGTACTTGAAATGGGCTATCTGTTTGAATCCGAATTCTAATCCTATGGTAAAAAGCAGTACAACAGCGCCTAAATGCGCCATATTTACAACGAACTCAGTAGGGGTGAGCAATCCGATGCAACTCGGGCCCAATAGTATGCCAACGAAAATTATTCCCACCACGGCGGACTGGTTTATCCAGTATGCGATCAGATAGCCAGCTAAAGCCATCAGCAATAGCAGGCTCATCTGAAATTCTGTGGAAGCTAGTATCGATTGTGCTGTCTCCAACAGTCTTTTCTCCGCTTCTTTCGGACTCCTGCACAAATAATATACATTAGACGAATTTAGAGTGTCTAATTGAACGGAATCTATTGCTGAATTATCCTTACGCTGATGTGTAATAGAAGTGATGATTGTGGAATGCTGTTGATTATCCTCATAAGCGGTCGATCAATATCTGAAGACGGCAGCCAATTTTGCACCATCAGGCACTTCTTCAGGCGCCACAGCGAATACGATTCCATTGTTGAGAAAAGTGTATACTGCAGAGAAATCTAATAAATCCTGGTCACCCGGCTGCGCTTCTTGATGCAGAACGGCCCGGCTGTTTTCCTGATCGAAGGTTCCCCAGGCCTGAATACCTACAGCTACAAACAATGTGTGGATCCGACCGTGATAAGATGCCGGTACAACTTCGGTCAGGTTTTTTGTAGCTTTGTCTGTGCCTGAAAGCTCTTGATAGCGTGCGAATGCTTGCGTCCTTGCTTTTATAAAGTATGGCTCTGCAATGGCCCAGGCGCGCCGGCACAATTCATCATTACTCAGATCCTCAG
>JAQULX010000332.1 GCA_028718465.1 Dehalococcoidales bacterium
CGGTATGCCGTAACAGATAACAGCGAACACTTTATCTAACCAGAAAAGGAGTATAATCATAACCCTTCGTGAGCATCGTTTTTGCCAGCTGCCGCACCTGCAATTCAAAACAGTGGCGGTAAGACGTCTGTCCGTTTAGCGCAGGATGAAAGATTTTGCTTTGAACTTTCATTTCATAATAATGAATCAGCTTCTTGATGCCTTCATCAGTAATGACTACTAGTTCACCTGATTTTTGCGGTAGGTGAAAGTCCGCAAGTGTCATTACTTTTGAGTTTATCAGCCATAAGACCATGGAATCTACGATAATCGGTCGAAATTCTTCTACCATATCCAGCGCCAGGTTGGGCCTGGATTGTTCGGTGGCATGAAATATCCCCAGATAAGGGTCTAACCCCACCACACTGATGGCCGAATGGAGAGCATATGTTAAAAGAGTGTATCCAAAGCTGAGGAGGGAATTTATCGGGTCGGTCGGTGGGCGGCGTACCCTGGTAACAAATCCCAAATCCTGATTCAGGATATTTTTAAAAGCTCTATAGTAAGCGGCACCAGCGCTGCCTTCAAGCCCCCTCAAACTTTCACAACTGTTACAGCCAGGTACCTGCCTCAACACATCCTCAAATACCTGCAAGGTCTGGTTTATTTCAGGAAGGTCTTCTTTTCTCCGGTAACGGAGCATCAATGTTCTCTGGTTATGCAATTTCCCCTGTACTATGGACCTGGCGATTTTTAGCCTGTATTCAGGATTCAGCATCATTCCCATTTGCTTCAAGCGCAGCATACCAAACCGGGATGTGTCCGATACCAACCTGCCGTGAAACTTGCCGTAGCTGTTACAGAATGTGCAATCGATGCCATTTTCCAAAACGTAGTTAATTACCGGTGTGGTCATCGTAATATTGCCGAACAATATTATTTGTTCAACTTCAATGGCATGTATTTTCTTTACCACCTTATCATCCTTGGTTACAGTAAATAGCTCTCCCTCTTTATGAAGTTTGGCACCCTGTTCAATCAAATAGAGTACCGGCATGATTTACTCTCCATCAAACATAAGGAATTTCTAACCTGGGAAACTGAGGCAGATCTTGCAGATTAATCCGGCTGAATTGCAGAATTAACTGCCAGAATTTTTCAAAAGTATCCTTATCCAGCGGGTTCTGCCCGTGCGCCAGAATGGAATTATTTCGAGCGGAAAGCAAATCTTCCAGCTGTGACGAGACAGCCAGGTATTTTTTACCCAGTTCGCTGTCCAGGGCGGCCAGCATCTGGTAGGAAGCAGCGCACGGTAATTTAAGGGTATCAGATTGATTACCGAAATATTTTTCCTTATGGAAACTATTGCCTATCCTTAGCACAGCGGCCAGAATGCGTTTATCGGAAAGAGGGATTCTGGCCGTATCCAGATTATATTTCTCCTTGAACTCCACCTGTTCGATCATTTCCAAAACTCGATAAAGTCTGGCCACGGCATCATCGTATTTTCCTTCTTCGGCGCGTCTCCGCGCATTGGCAAGCAGGTCCAGCACATGGTAAGTGCAGACATTTTTAAAATTATAAGAATCCTGGCTGAATTTCTGGAGATACCCCCAGTTAAGGCTGACGGTTTCAAGCAAAGAGATTGCTCCGGCATCCGGCAGCAGTTCAACGTAAGCCTTCAGGTCCCTGATTAGCGCGGAAAAGCGCTGTACAACCGCAATATGGCGGAATTTGTCCCATTCGGCATAAGCTTCCGCCAGTTTTTGCATTATGCTCAGATATTTTTTTAGCCTGCCGTCAGCAGTCTTTTCCGCAGCCGCGGCAAATAAAGATGCTGCCGCGGCATAATGATAGCTGTTAAACATCTGGATGGCGCGCTGCCGGTTTTCCAGTGCCAGCGCTTCCCATGGATTAATCTGCAGAAACGGCTGTTCGCTGCCGCTGATGACGGTTCCGGACCCGTTCCTGGTTCGTTCTCCGCCGCCGGTATAATTGAGCCTGTAACCCTTTAGGGATGCAGCCATCATTAATGCAGCAGACATCACCTTGGTGCCGCCGGTAAAATCGGCCAGGACTTCAGAGGCAGGGATACCATCCCTTTCTATATCTTCCGCGCATTCCAGCATGCGGCGATAGCATCCGGTCACGTCGTTAATATCTTCTATCATAACCTTGATATCCTTGAACTGTGGACTACCCCCGGCAGCAAGAGCCGCTTTAACCGCAGGAATTATTTCGACACTCTCCTGTGAAGCAAAGAAGTATACCTTTTGCGGCTGATAGTGCCTGATTGAATTGATTACCGGGTCCGGCGACCCCCCTACGGTAATCAGCATTAATTCAAACGAGTTTGCCATATATCCTCCTGGTCTGGCCCATGCCCATGGTCGTTTTGGCGCCGGTCCCGCAGTAAAATGTGAAGTCCGCCAGGGTATTCAGAGATTTGATTGCGGCATCTGTCAGGTCTTTACCCAAAGTAAAGGCGCATTTACCTTCAAAACCGGTCTCCTGGTAGCCGTTAAAATGGAGAATGTGGGTTTCCAGCTTGTAGCTGGTCAAGGCTATCTGCCCGAAACTTTCGCTAAAATTTGCCTCAAATTTCAGGGGGGATAGTTCCTGCCATTTAGCCAGCAGACTGGAAAACAATACGGATGGTTCCGGAAAAATGATATTGCGTTTACCGCCGGAGCGGAAGGTGGTAACCGAAGCAAAATCAAGCTGGATTTTATTTTCTAAGGCGGCTTTATCAATCAGTTCTTCAAAGCTCTGGCACCGGCTCCATGGGGAGTCCTGCGGATTAACCAGGAGCTGCTGCACCGAAAAAACCGCCGATTCCAGACGCAGGGGTTTATTTTCATTTTGATAAACCGCATCCATGAAATGACAGAAGGTTTCCTCATTCAGAAAGGTCAGCCGGATGGAGTAGTCGGCATCCGGTAGCATCTGCAAACTTTTATCAGCGTGTTTGAATTTCCCCTGCAGAGATGAGAGGGTGAAAGGTTTTGCCTGGGTTGACCGGTGCAGCTTTTCGGAGAGTTCCGGGTTGGACTGGCGGATTAAATTCAGGAACAGAGCATAGGCATGATGTCCCTGGGTGGGGGAAATACAGGCCTCATTTTCCGATTTCAGTTTTAGCAGGACAGAATAGAGCGCTGTCATAGCCCACCTTCCCGATATTAGTTTCCCATCAGTGGCAGAGATGCCGGCACCGGCAGGGCGAGGGCATACTGCACTGCTTCAGTGTAGAAGGGATTGAGGTTTTTTACCAGGCAGCCGTAGTGAGAACGCACCGGGCTATCGTAAAAGGTGGCCCCGGCTTCCAGCATCAGCAGCGGTTTCTTAAAGGCGTTATCTTCCAGTGAATACTCTTCACCCATCTTGCCGTATTTGGTGATGGTTCTCCAGTTGCCCTGCAGCGGGTCAGCGGCTGCCGGTACAAAATTAGAAAGTGAGACAAAACCATTGGGCCTGGCCGGTATGTTAAAGCTGGCGAAAGGCTCGAAGGTGTAATTCTCAATCTGACCGTAACCGACAGATTTGCGTTTGCCATACCCGGTGTCCGCGATATACCGGAATAATGTTTCAGTTAAGGATACGAATGCGTCCGCAACCTTCAGGTAAATGGTAATCTCAGGATTAAAGTATTCCAGAAAATTATACAGGCTCCCTTCCTGACCGGTGGTATCTGTCAGACGGTTAATCTGGTTTTTTATCGTCACCCGCTGATATTCAAGTTGTGGAGACTGCTCCAAATCTGCTTTTTGCCCGTTAATGACCCGGTTGAAATCGGAAAACGCCAGTAAACGGGTTATTTTACGGGCCTTTATTGCCTCATACTCCCTCTTCTGGTCTTCCAGAGTCAGAGCAGTATCTATGGAAGGAACGGTCAGCAGGGGCACCGGCAAGTAATCGTCGGGAAACCCGTTGGAAATCAGCAGCGGCGGCTGTTCCTGTGTGTAACCCTCCAGGAAACGCTGCAGTTCCGGCTCGCCGCGGAGATAGCGCAAGCCCCAGCAGAGGTGCCCAAACAGGGTATCCGCCTGCCAGGCCGAGGCTGTCCAGGAACTCATTTGAAATTTGACGCGGTACCAGTTCAAATGTCTTTAACCTCAATATCCTTTATTTCAACCCAGCCGTAGCCGCGAGTACCGGAACCACCGAGGGAATCGTTCCCCAGCATTGTCAATCCGTCCAGCACTGCGGTAACCATTTTCTTCTCATCATCACCCT
>JAQULX010000333.1 GCA_028718465.1 Dehalococcoidales bacterium
GGAACGATCTGAGAGAATTATCAGCAACATGGTAGTCAAGGGGGCTGATGTTACCGAGGATGAAGCCGAGAAAATCTACCAGCGTGAGCTAAAACGAGTCTCTCGGAAGTTTACCCACATGCGGTATCACTCTTTTCTAATGTACTTTGGAGTTCTAAAGAGGCTTGGATGGGTAGAGGCGACTGACCGAAAAGAGGCTTCAGCTATACAGGATAACTACCCTTCAGCTCCTGAACGGACATACTACAGGTTGACTAAGACGGGGATTGAAGCCGAGGATGGGCTCTGGTCTAATCCGCTTTTCACACTGTATCCAGATATTGGTCCCAGCCACATGAAGAAACTGCCTTAATTCGACTCCATGTGACATCCTGATTTTTTTCATCGCGACTTGTTAGAAGGAGAATGTCGGTTAACATTCTATGGGAAGGCGATAAATGACTCAAATGCTTAGACAGGGATATTATGAAGTTGTTCAACCGTTGCACTATTCTCCGAGAATAGTAGTTCTGACAATACGATCAATCTCCTGAGAATTGATACCTCCGCTAGGGTTATCTTCGGTTGTGATCAAAATACGCTCGTCGGCGGGCTTAGCTTCTGTATATAATACAAAACCTTCTTGTTGGTATCCTTGAAGTTTCTTTTGCCATTTTTCACGATAGTCAGTCTTCGTCATCATGCCAAGATGCTCCCAATAGAAAAGTTTCCTCGTTACAAGACTTTCGATCGTAAAGTCTGGTTTTACAGTTCGTCCGCCTTTGACTAACTTCAGTTTATCCTCGTAGGCATAGGATATTGACTCCTTATACTTATTGAGACAATTCGCAATTATTACCTCGCTTTTACTGATCATAGGTTCGCCCCGTTCACTAATATTGACATAGTGGGCATCGTACCATTTATTGCTGATTTGCTTTACCTCGGGCAGTTCAAATAAGTCAGTAAACCTGCGAGCTGTCGCTGAAGCTTCTGTGGAAGCTAATCGTATATAATCTCTAAAATCGCCCTGGTGCAATATTATGATTTTATTTTCCTGGCGGGTTAGAGCTGTATAGATTAACTCGCGGCTAAGGATTGCACCTTTAGAGGGTAGGACGAAAAACACTATTCCGAAACCACTACCCTGTGCTTTATGTACTGTAATTGCGTAGGCTAAGTCGAGACTATATTTACCTTCTTCGCTTAATTGCTCAGGCCAAAAAACATAGCTATATCCGGGTTGGGTTGAGAAGGTAATTTCGACAGCAGGTTCCCGTTTAGCTTTGTCATCTTTACTCTTAAACTCACCTGTTATGACCCCGATTTCGCCGTTGGCTATGTATTTCAGAGCGGTAGCCTTTCTGTCCATCGGCTTGATCCATTGCCAGTCTTCCCAATGAGTATTCCTCAAGTTTATTACCTTGTCCCCGTACACGACATTGTCCGAGCATTTGGGTTTGGCAACCTTTCGTTTAGGATGATAAGTTGCCCCTTCGGGCTTTGCGTTGAGAGCGAGGTCAATATATGGCTTACGATAAGTGGTTTGTACTAATTTGTTTATCTCTTTAATGCCATAACCAAAACCGTTGACTGGTGAAATAATCTGCCACTTTTCAATCTCTTTCTCGGAATAGCCACAATTAAAATATTGATAATTACCCACATCTTTAGCGCCGATATTTCGATTGAAAGATCTCGTCAGATCAGTTTTATCCAGTCCGAGTTCTTCTTCCAGCAAGATTTCAAAAGTCTGTCGGAAATCAGTGTTTTCATACCATTTTTGCAAACGGATATGTTTCGAAGAGATGCTGCCTGACGCCAAAGCATGAAAAGCTTCTAGATCCTCCTTCGACGGATTATCACTGAAACACCTACTGAGTAATACATCCCATCTCACATCGCCTTTTTCCGGCTGCCTCCGAATCTTGGTCAGCTCGGCATAGGCTGGCCCGGAACAACAAACGAAGTCCACAGTCTTTTTGTCGATTGTGAAGCTCTTGTTAGCGAAAGCCTGGGGTCTAACATATTTTGTAATATCTACAAAAGGACGACCCGTTCCAATAGGTGGCAATTGCCTGTAGTCACCTGCCATAATAATACGATCAACCGGTCCCAAAGCATCGAATAGTGCAGCGAGTTGTTCTTCAGTAAGCATAGAAGCTTCATCTATGATTACATTTCTCGCAGACGCGAACCTCGCAGCACTTTCATTTGGGTAATAAGTTCCAGTTGAGCCGTCATACCGGTCGGGATAAAGGAACTCAGCTATCGTCTTTGCATCATGTCCTAATTTGACTCGAGCTTTGCCGGTAGGGGCTAACTTCAATACGCCGCCGCTTTGAATTTCTGGTTGTTGCCAAAATATCTCTAAAAGGGAGGTTTTCCCTGAACCTGCCGGTCCAATCAACACTGAAAAGCTGTAATTGGTCAATACCTTTAAGGCTTCCGCCTTTTCCAACCTTGCCTGCAGTTCCTCTTTATAGTCAGTGTTTTTTGGATTAAGTTCGGTAAATTTGGGATGCTGATTAATTAATGCGATCCAATCTTTGTTAATGCCGTATGTTTTCTCTGCGATACGTTTTAGATTAATTCTTTGCGTAATGATCCTCTTCAATTCGACTAGCCGCTGCAGCTTTACAAAGTGAGTCGCTGTAGGTTCCGAGGGAGGAATAGATAATATTTCTTCGGTGAAAACCTCAGTCTCAATTTGTGAAGCCAAAATATCCTCATCTATAGGTAAGGATTCATCTAAACTCTTTTCTTTTAGTCTTTCCAAGACATCATCAAAAGAAAGCACTGAATGACCTTGCTCTGCCGCTTCCTCCATAACCCATACGGTCGCAGCTCTCAGGCGTCTACTATCTAAGTTGTGGGATAGTGCTGCTGAATCCGGGAGAGGGAAGGCTTCCTTAAACCTTTCAGGCGGCAACATGGCTTTATCGACCTGAAGAAAAGATATTCCATCTGCTTCAAAACGAGATCTCTCATATAGCAGATATAAATTATGAAACATTTCGTCGATACTTCCGATGACGTCCTTGTAATGGTCAATCACAAAGGAGGCTTGAGCATTATTGAGTTGACATCGACTTAATAATTTGTAAAATTCCTTTTTGCTAGGTGATTTACTATTCCACTTGACCTCGCCGGTCTTGCTAAAAAGTTTGCGTCCCTTAGACCCAACATATTTTTCAGGCTGAGCAAAGCTTCTTTCCAGAATATCCCATGGGTCAGTTGAGAATAAATTCCCATCTTTTTGTTGAATGTATTTTTCGATTTCCCAGGCGATAGTGTTTCCTTCGTTAATACCAAGTGCGCTCAAGACAGGTCCCATTCCGGGAAAAGCACCACGCATATCCCAGATTTTAGAAATTTCATTGTCAATCCAGTCTAGCTCTTGTTTAAATGTTTTTCCGAGTAGTAATGAAGATTTTCTCAATCCTTCAGCCATATTAAGTAAAGCATCAATCGCTGTATCATGTTCTACCAATTCTGAGGCGTATGAAAACTGTAGTAGATCTGGAGCCATCGCTGCATAATCTCGGAGGTCTATTTCGAGGCCATTTTCTTTCACGTGGCTCAGGATTTCATGATATGGCATCAAGAAACCATCCGGATTTTTATCCGTCAACGTGTGCTCAACGCACCGATCCCAGGGGTAGCATTTATGGCCCGTGTAGCCCTTTGCGAAATTGTATTCCAGGATAGGGCCGATATCTTTACGAACTTTAGCGACGCCTACAATGACTCGCTCGTTGGGTTCAGAGAGAGGAGTATGCTTGCAATAAAAGAAGATCAGAGATTGATCTCGGCGTAAGCACCCGAAAAAAGCATCTAGAAGAGCTTTCTGATTATTTGGATGTTGTACCCAGGTATTTCCTTCAAAACCAAGTTGCTGGTCTACTTGCTCTTCCAACGCAGGATCATATTCCAGTTCATACGTCTCTGCCTTTATTGACTTGTGAGGGTAGTCAGATGGATCATTCCTCTTCTCATCTGATGACAGTTTCGATTTACTCTTTATCATCCAAAGGAATGGCACCGCGTTGAAGGAAAAGGATTTATGATGGTAAATAGCTGGCTTAAATTCTTTGAATAGAGGATTGATATCCACCCACGCATGCTCCAATTCCCTTGCATATTCGAAAGGGGACAAAAATGTCCCTTTCTCAGATATGCATGGAGGGAAAGCCCCTTCCTCAATCTTAATATCAGAAGGCTCTTTATC
>JAQULX010000334.1 GCA_028718465.1 Dehalococcoidales bacterium
TTTATGTATTCGCTTGAATGGTTGATCCCAGGAAACCACATATCGCATATAGGGGCACGCAGACAGTGAGGAACAGGGTTTATTCATATAACGAATAAATATTATTATTTTACGGATTATTGTCAAAATATACTATACCACTTGTTAGTACCCGAATCAATATCTTATAAGCGTCCACCATCTGACGGCAAATCTTGATTGAGAATCGACTAATGGATACAATCATCATACATCATAATAAAGCCACCTATTATTCAATCATGATCGGTCTGAGGATTTCAGATTAAAACGAAAGTCTCCTCATTTACACCCGGACTTTTACCCTTTAAAATGACAATGACAGGCGCAATGGACGATTGATTCGGATGGCAACGGTGTTTGAAATGACATGATAAAAAACAGGTGTGCTGTCATTCCGGGAGTCTCAAAGGTTAAATAATATCGCCGACTGGAGTTAATTATATATCTGGCAATTCAAGGTAAGGAGATTAGAGGAGGAAAAATTATGAGCCCTGCAAAAAAGACAATCAAACCAGTTGCCGTCCGGAAAAATGATGAATCCGCTAAAGCCAATTTTGAGATCGCTCCGCCTCCCATCCCTGATGAGAATATCAAAAAGACCTTCACCGCGGATGTGGTAGTCGTGGGTGCCGGCATCGCCGGCCTGACCGCAGCAGTATCTGCAAGAGAGGCCGGTGCCAGGACTGTTCTTATAGAAAAAGGGGAAACTTATCATGTGCGGGGCCTGCATAACGCTGCCTTGAACAGCCGCCTGCAAAAAAAATTGGGTGTTAAGGTAGATAAAGACCGGATTATCCATACTATCATGGAATTTGGCGGATACCGGGGCGACCAGAGAATCGTTAAACTGTGGGCAGACAACTGCGACCAGACTATGGACTGGCTGCTGGACATGGCTGATGAGGCCGGGATAGATGTGGTACTGGACCTTACTACCAAGTCCTGGTACTTCCCTCATTATCCCCTGATCCATGTCTTCCGTCCCAAGCGCCAGGAAACCCTGGCCGAGATGCTTCTAGCCAAAGGCCGCTCATCAGGAGCTGAATATTATTTTAATACTCCGGCTGTCCGCCTGATCCGCGAAGGCAAAGGAAGAGTGACCGGGGTGATTTCCCGCAACAAAGAGGGAGAGTATATCCGTTTTGAAGCCCTCAAGGGAGTCGTGCTGGCTACCGGAGACTATGGTCATGACCGGGAAATGGTATCCAAATATTGTCCCTTCGACGGGATGGATGATATCAAGTGCGCTTATCCTGCGGATGTAAATACCGGCGATGGACATAAAATGGGGCTGTGGATCGGAGCCGCCATGGATAATGTTCCCCACTGCCCGGCCCTGTTTGACTGGGCTGTCTGGGCGGTTAGCGGGCTCTTTAATGTCGCCCGCCAGCCCTGGTTGTATATCAATAAAAAGGGGGAAAGGTTTATGAATGAAGACCTGCCCTGGGGCTATGAGTGCAACCAGATTTTGCGGCAGCCCGGTCGAACGGCCTGGTCGGTCTGGGATTCCAAATATAACGATGAAATACCCATCATGCAGAGTCAGTGTTGCAAGAATATGGGACCTCCTACGTTCTTGTGGGACCCCAGGTAGATGGTAGAAGCCCTGGAAAAGGGGAACGTGCTGACGGCCTCGACTATTGGAGACCTGGCGAAGAAAATGAAAGTGCCCGTAAAGACCTTCAAGGCTACGGTAGCCCGGTATAATGAGCTGGCCAGCAGCGGTAAAGACCTGGACTTCGGCAAGCATTCCGACAGGTTGACGACCCTGTCGAAACCCCCGTATTATGCCTGTCAGATGGAGACGCGCTTCCTGGTAATTTTAAGCGGACTCCAGGTCAATACCCGCTTGCAGGTGCTGGATACCAGGGGGGAGGCCATTCCCGGTCTGTATGCCGCCGGCAATGTTTCAGGTTCCTTCTTTGGGGGCAATGCCTATTCCACGACCACCCCTGGAGTAACTCACAGCCGGGCCTGGACTTTCGGTTGTCTGGCGGGAAAGAACGCTGCGAACGATAATGCCTGATATATAATCTAACCAACCAGGGCGTCAGGAAGAAGGTCCCGAGAAGAGGCATCAGAAAGCCGGTATTTGCTTGCAAATTTACTGAAGCAGAATGTAAGCAATTTGAGGCAAGTTCGCGTTCATTGGAGGCTTTCACTATCCAGCGGAGCCATGTAGCGGTATAAGAAGCCCGGTCTTAATGAGGCAGTAAAGACCGGGCTTCTTGTTTCACCATTAAATAAGTGATTGCTAAAAACAGGGTGTCATGCTGGAGGCCTCAGAAGACAGAGAGTGAGGCTACTCCAGAGAGTGACTAGGGGAATACGGCGGCCCTCCACCGCCGAAACAAAGCCCGGAAACCACAGCTCTTACATTACTATCAACTTATATGAATCCAGACTATTATTTCTAAGAGGTTTTATCTTGTATATTAGACCATTCAGCGGATAAAAAGGCCTGTTTAACAGATTACAATATTAAGGGAACCGATATTTACGGGTGCTATGCCTGTAAGTCAAATAAAAGTCAGGAGGTAAACAATATGGATCTCGGGAATATCGCTTCAAGTGTTCTCTCCATGCCAAAAGTTCAGGAATTTTTAAAATCGATCAACTTCCCCGCCGGCAAATCACAGCTGCTTGACAAAGCGCGGCAAATGGGGGCGGACGACAATATTATGTCGAAGCTCCAGAATCTGCCCGACAAAACCTATCAGTCAGAATCCGAACTAAAAGATGAGTTAGGCAAAATGAGATAGACTGATGATTGCCGGCTAGAACTCAAAAGGTCAGGTACCCGGCGAAATTCTTCGCCGGGTACCTGATTTTTACAGGTTTGCTTCACAACTGAACTATCCCGGCATTCGGCATAATCCCGGAGACTATCCTTCTGCTAGTCCTTTCAGGAAAAATAATCTATACCAAAGGACTACCCCTGATGTCCTGCAAAGCGGCAGCTTTTCAGAGATAATTTTAATAAAGGGTATTCCGTCATGCCGAAAACGGCGCTTAAAGGGCATAATGTCCGTGTCACCGGCCTGATATTAGCTTATATCCTGAATTAATCATGAAAATCGATACCGGTAACATATCTTTCGGCGGTGTGCTTTGCTTGCTGGGACTGTTATATATCAGTATCTCCTTTTTGACCGGAGAAATGATATTACAAATACCCAATAGCTGGTTTGTAACCTGGATGGCCAATATCTTTCAGAAGATGGACGAGTCCGGGTTTTTTAATGTCTGGACCGGTTATTGTCAGGGATTTCACTATCTATACTTTATTATCTGGAAACCGGCCCACTTACTGGCCGGAAACCAGTATTATTTCGCTCTCACTTTCTCATTGATGTGGTATTTTCTCAGCACGGGCGCAATATTCTTAAGCGCCTATCTGTTTTACCGGATAGTGGTTAATCTGTGGGGAAAAGAGAAAGGACTACTGTACGGTATGATTTTTATCCTGCTGTCCCTCACTATGCCGCAGTGGTACGCCGTGGTCGATTCGATTACTATAGCCGGTATTCTGGGGGCCGTGCATTGTTTCTTAAAAGGTTCGGCCAGGGCCGGCGGTTTGATATTGGGCATAACAGCGTCTCTAAAGCCTTTTGGCCTGCTGATATTGCCGGTCCTTTTAAAAAGTGAGTTCCTCACCTGGAAAGCCCGGCTGACTCTGGTCATCACTTCTCTGGGATCCTTTACGGTCTTACTGCTGCCGTTCATGATCGGGAACCATAAAATCTTTCTCAGTTCGTTCAACTGGCAGAGCGGAAGACCGCCCTGGGAAACGGTATACGCCTTTATTATGTGGGCGCTGGGCAGACCTTTTCCGGCCAATCCCTTTTTTGCGGATTACTCAGGTGTGAATGCCCGAGATTGGGGCTGGACCGGCATTACTCCGATCCCTTCCATGATGACCACTCCGGTACCGGACTATAACCCCTGGTATAACTGGGTATCGCTGCTATTGCTGTTTTTTATTGTGCTGGCTTTTGTTATTTTCAAGAGAGTTCGTACCCGGGAGGACCTGGTTACCGGAATTGTCTGTTTACTGGGGCTGTTCTTCACCTTCTTCTATGGCTGGTCGCATCAATTTGTCTTCTGGATTCTCCCTTTTTTGCTGGTCTGTTTTCCTTTTGGGGTATCGGTAGCGATGCGACTGGTAGTCCTCCTGGAATAT
>JAQULX010000335.1 GCA_028718465.1 Dehalococcoidales bacterium
TGCAGGTTGACGCCAGTCGTGCCGTCCGGGTTATCCACAGGAGCAGCGGCGAAAGCCGCTTCAACGTCCCGCATCGCCAGATCGATCGGCTTGTGATCGTGATCGCCAGCCTGCATCCAGTCAATTTCCACGAAGATATCTTTATGGTTATATTTGGCGCCCATCCGGGGCAGGTCCAGGTCTATGGTGCCGTCATTATTGATGTCGACTCCCTCTTTCTCCCAGGGATCGGGTAGGCTGTCGCCGTCGGCATCCTGCATAAGCATAGCCACAAAGGCATCGCCGCCGTTGGCAAACTCCCCGGTGCCGCCCTTATAGTTCTTCTGGTAGGGCTGCTGGTAAGGCCTGTCAGTGACCGGGAAATCATTAGACATAGTATTGCCGGTAATATATACCATACCCGCCGTGGGCACGGCTATATCCTGGGCTACATCGGTATTATTGCCGCCCACATAGGTGTAAAAGACCAGCGACTTTCCATCCGCATTAATTTCTGCCACAAAGGCATCTGAAGCCCCGCCGTTATAGTCCGGATGTTCAACCATGGTTACACCGAAACCGCCACTGGAAGATGTCACGCCAGCCACATAAACCCGGTTTTTTCCGTCCAGGGCTATACCGGCTATGCGGTCATCCCCGGCTCCTCCCAGGTAGGTAAAGTAACCCAGGCTGCTCCCCGCGGGATCAACCTTCGCCACAAAACCGTCATAAGCACCTCCGCCGTAACCTTGTAGCGTACTGGGCCAGGGAAGTCCGATGGAACGGCCTGCTCCACCCACGTAGGCATTGCCGTCACGGTCCACCGCCACGCCGGTCAGCCAGTCTTCATCAATGCCGCCGAGATAGCTGGCATAGGCTAACTGACCTTTCCCAGTCTCATCAGTGGTTATTTTGGCTATAAAACCGTCTCCACAGGGGCCGGGCCCATAATCCGTGGCACATTCTTCACCGCCGCCGTATTCCTCCTGGAAGGCGCCTGCCGTGGTAGGAAATCCTTCATCACCGCCGGTATCCGGGTCATCACTGGAGCGTGTCTGACCCACTATATACACATTACCGTCCTTATCAAGAGCGATGCCCCGCCCCTCATCTGTGTCCGTGCCGCCGAGGGGGATGGCGTATTTTAGATCGGTTAAAGTATCATCTATTTTAAGAACAAAAACGTCCTGATCGTATCCGGCTTTATCATAAGGGCTGTTTTTAGCAGGGAACTTCTTATCACCCGGATTATCCGGATCATCTCCTGAGGATGTCGCCCCCACAGCATAAATATGCGTCTCATCCGCACTCAGTACCAGTGCCCTGACATAGTCTTCTCGAGAACCTCCGATGTACGTACTTTCCACCTGGGCACCGATAATCCTGGTTATAAAGCCGTCACCCAGGCCATCGGGCTGATTGCCGCCGTAAGCATCCTGATAAGACCCGGCAGTCCCGGGAAAATCGCTGGACGTAGTCCATCCTCCGAAATAGACGACTTGATTTTTAGATACTGCCAGACTCATGGCGCCTTCATCCCCGCTCCCGCCTATGTATCTGGACAACAGGAGGTGCCTGCCGGATGGATCAATCACCGAGACAAAAGCATCCGTGCTGCCTTTCAGGGATTCACCAGCAGCCGGATGTTTTGGAAAGTCAACAGATTGCGTTCGCCCGACGATCCAGGCATTAAAAACCTGGTCCACGAAAATGGAGTTCGCAAATTCGTCCTTAGCACCACCTAAATAGGTACCGAAGTCCAGCACCGGATCAATAATCAGGGTCAGGGAATGATCATAAGCTCCCAGCTTGAAACCGGCGCGGTAGAGTGTCTTTCCGTACCCGGTCTGCTCTTCAGGCAGCAGGACATACTGTCCCTCTATCTCCTGGCGTGAACTGCCGGAATCCTGGTAGATATAAGGTTTAAGATGGCTCACTTCTCCACTGACTGTATGTACCACCAGATCACCATTTTCTGCGATCTCCAGTCCCTGAGCGCCCTCAAATTCAAAGACTATGGCATTGGGATCAGCCCCCGGCTCAACTACAAAGTCATACTCCAGCCGGACCTGACTACCGTAATACACCACATCTATTCCCGGATAAACGGAAGCATACCGCACCCGGTCAAAAGTAGGGATATCTTTATGCCAGAGGGAAGGGTCATTCCCGATATAGTATTCCACCGTGCCCGGGAGCGGTTCGGCGGGCGCTGCGGCGGCTTCCGGGTTAGCCCCGGAAAGACTGACCTTAAGGATCATAGGGGAAACTACGCCGCTGTTGCTGGGATCAGCATTCCGCAGTTCCATCAGCGTTTCCGCGGCATTTATATAGAAGGTATACCCCTGGCCGCGGGCCAGGTAATCTATGCCGGATTCGGTCTGTCCCCGGTTTTCTTCAAATATCAGGGGGAGTCCGTCGATCATTTCCTTCACCAGCCCGGCATCTGCGGGGTCTTCCAGTTGAGTCAGGGTTTCAGGATCGAGGGTTTTTGCCGGGGCCGGCTCGAAGAAATTATCTAACAGAAGCGAACCCGGCTTGGTTTCCGAAGAATCCTCCAGCAGCGTGTTTTCCAGCACTTCCCGGGAGGTCAGACCGTTAAACCTCTGGTAATAATACTGACCATCTTCATTCTTTCCGGTAATGAACACTATTGCCGGGAAACCGGTAATATCAAATTGCCGCATTACGGCATCATTATTTGCAATACGAAGAAAGGAGACGTTACTGGCGTATTCACTTTCGAGATCGTCAATAATGGGACCCTGCTGCTGGCAGTAGCCGCAGGCAGCGGAGTAAAAATAGAGCAGAGCGGTTTTGTCATCCGCCAGGGCCTGGTCTATGAACGATTTAACCTCGTTGTCATCCTGAGAGAGGACAATCAGGCTTTCTGCATTAACGGATGCGGGGCCGATTAAGTCAACTGTCTCATCCTGACCGGTGCTGCTGGCCGAGACAGCCGAGGGGAACAGAAGGACTACAGCCATGATAATATTTACAGCATGACCGTACCGGAGCAGTTCCCGGGAACGCCATGCCCCGGCAGGAGTGGTGCGAGCAGTCATTAGAAGAACCAGTGCCAGGATCATAGCGATATCAAATACAAGCGATCCGGTATTGCTGAGCGGGAATGCAGTCCCGAAGCAGCCGCAGGATTCGCCCATGTTCCCACCCTGGAAAATGGCATATATATTGGCTGTCAGAAATGAGAGTACCATGAGGAAGGCAACCGCGGCAACATGCCGGAGGGCAATGCCTAAAATGAGCATTATACCCAGTGTCAGTTCAGCCCACGGCAGGGTATAACCGTAAATCTGAGATAAGCCCACGGGGAGGAGGTTGTAACTGCCGACTATCTGCACAAACTCTTTTAAATCAGGTAGTTTGGTGATCGCTGAAATGATAAGGACGGATCCCAAACACAGCCTCACCAGCAGTTGTAGTACTTCATTACTCAGGAAATTGTGGGTTGCATGCCTTACTGAATTCGTCAGTCCGAATACCATCTTAACTCCTTCTTCCATTTTTAGGGTGTGTATAGGTAGGAAAGTGTATTATTATCTCAGATTTCAAGTGGAACCCATCATGCGGACAGAAATCAGCCCAAAACAAGATGTGATCATGCTATACTTTCCGAAGAATAAATGCGTTGAGGGTGTTTCCTTGATATTAGCATAGACTCTTTGGTAATCTCAAGGAACCTGGCATAGTACTTAATAACTATATGCAGCAGACAAGAAAAATGCCTGAAATTCAGCCCCGCCCCGAGCTCCGCTCCACCATCATTCCACTGTCACCCTGGAGGAGCCTCACTCCCTGATACCCTTCCTTAACTTCGCCGCCGCGAACATCAGATAGCGTGGGCACCTTCAGTGTGCCCGAAGGGTATCAGGATGGGGGGACTCGATTCCCTGACGTGGCCCGCCCGCTCCAAACCATCATCTCGAGGTCTCCGGCATGGCGCTCTGCCCGCACGAGATATTGCCGTCCGGGTCGTGCATGGCCCCAAACTCATCCTCAAAGGGAAGAATAGCAGAAGACCAGGAGCCTATCGGTGATGGCCGCGGTGGCTTTTCAGCCCAGAAATTTGATAACCTCGCCTACATCCTCCACCTGTTCTAAATCAGTGAGGAGTAATATTAGTCTATCAACCTTGTCTGGAGTCAGATGATTTGCCGAATAACTGGCACAGTCCCTGAATTTGGCAATGATGTCTTCCATCC
>JAQULX010000336.1 GCA_028718465.1 Dehalococcoidales bacterium
CGTTTCGATTATTTAGTTTTTAAAGTGCATTTAAGCTCAAGCTTAAGCTTGAGTGCAATAAGTTATAACCCTGATTAAGGTTATGGTTAATCTTAGCTCTTAAAAATTGTCTAAAGTCCAAAATATACATATTATGTTTTAATACTACTATACCATGTTAATCTGAATCAATTTATAATTACGGATTCGGACTGGGCTGCTGTCATGGATGAGCCTGAAATTCAGGAATACCTGAAAATAATTATAGGGGTAGTTGCCCGGAGGATTAAATTGAGAAGGTAGCTGGTCCTGGTCTGGGGGATGATTATCTGACCGGTTATAGCCTGGCTAAAATCCACTTGCTAATACGTGAGTTCTGAAAAACCGCCGTAGGTGCCGGTCCGGCACCTACGGCGGTTCATAAGGGTAGGGGGGTATTCTCCCCCTACTCCTATCCGGAATAAGTTTCCTCTAACGCAAAGTTGATGGCAGCCAGGTTGTCAGCGAAGGTATAAAGAATAAAATAATGATAGCTATGAGAGCAGCTCCGACGAATGGCCATACTCCGGCATAAATCTTGCTGATCGGCAATTCTTTTGCAATACCCTTTAAAACGAACAGGTTGATCCCGACCGGCGGGGTAAGAGCTCCGAGATTAATTACGATCGTTGCGAGTACACAAAAGTGTATCGGGTCTATTCCAATCGCCTTGGCTGTAGGAAAGAGAAGGGGTATACCGATAAGAAGCAGAGGCGCCAGGTCGATGAAAAATCCCAGGATTAACAGGGCAAACATAGTCAGGGCCAAAAATTGCATTGGCGCCAAATTCAGGCCTAATATAGTCTCCTGTAGTGAATTTGAGAGGTTACACCAGGCGGCAAACCGCGTAAACATCACGGACCCGATGAGGATAATAAATGTCATCGAGATAACCTTGCCTGCTTCCTGCAGCATCTGTACTATGTTTGTCCATCTAAACCGTCCCATTACCAGGCCGATGATAAAAGCCCCGACGGCTCCAATAGAGCCGCCTTCAGTGGGTGTAAATACTCCCCAATAAATACCACCTATCACGAGCAGGAACAAAAGCAGCACCGGACCGCCCGCACGGAGAGATATGATCCTTGACTTCCAGTCTGACTTCTCGCCTGGGGGGCCGATGTTGGGATTGCGCCGGTTCCAGATAAAGATAGCTATGATAAAGCAGCCTGCCATAACCAGTCCCGGGATAATCCCCGCAATGAAGAGGTCGCCGATGGATAAACCTGTGAGAAGACCGACAATGATGAAAGCAGTGCTCGGAGGTATAATCGGGCCCAGCGTGGCCCCCGAGCAGATGCTGCCGGCTGTCAGGCGTTCATCGTACTTGTATTTTTTCATCTGTGGCAGAGCTACCGATCCCATAGTGGCGGTAGAGGCTACGCTGTCTCCCACGATAGCCGCAAATGCTGTACAGGCGCCGATGGTTGCCACCCAAACGCTTGCTCTGATATGGCCAATCCATTGGAAGGCGGAAAAAGACAGGTCCTCTCCGAACCTGGCAAGGAGGGCAATGAAACCCCTAGTGACGAAAAAGGGCAGGACCGACCAGTTATATGAGCCTGAATTCCGGTACATTTCTGTTCCGATCATCACGAATGCCGTCTCCGGGCTACGGATATGACCGATAAAAATAAAACTGGTCAGAATCAAGGCGTAGGCCACTGGCATGCCGGTTAAAAATAGAATGAGAGAAAACAACACGCCGATGACACCGACAATTGTCAGGTTAATATCCCACAGATCCGGTTGCATCCAAAAGTAGGCAAAAACGACAAAAATGATCGGTATACCAATAATCGCCAGCCAGTACCGCCAGTTTAAACCCAGCTTTGAAGAATCATTTATCCTGGTTAACAAATCTCGTATGAGCAGAATGAATAGAGATGTGCAGCCGATAAATATCACGATCGCAAAAGGACCGTTGGGGATGCCCCAATACTTGTCGTGCAGTCGATTGTCCTGGATTACATATATCGCATAAACGAGAGTTCTCCACATGATAATCCCAAACAGACCGAGGCTTAACAGGTTGGTGATAAATTCAAGGGCTGCTCTGGGTTTCTCAGAGAGCCTGTTGCTGATCAGATCGACACTAATATGACTCCTGGTATTATGAGTATGTGCCACAGCGAGAAAAATGGCACAAATCATGATTACCTCAACCAGTTCCTGCACTCCTATTATAGGGGCGTTAAAGATGTAGCGCATGATAACATCAACGAAAGTCAAAGCGACCATACAAACCAGTGCAAAAATACCGATGACGTTGGTCCAGCGGCTGAACACGCCGACCTTGTCCAGGATAGCAACAGCCGAATTTAATCCGTGTTTACCCCCGGCAGCAGTTGCTTGAGTTGACTCAATGGTTTCATTCATTTTTCTTCTCTTTTCGCGTATTCCTGATGAAAATATGGGCAAACTCAATATTAAACCAGGATCATGACACGGGGTAAAATCCGGGTCATGATCCTTTCAGTCATTCAATAACAGCAGTCATTGATCTACTTGGGGGCGTATTCTTCTGAAGAGTATTTTTTCTCAAGTGCGATGTAATCGGTCACCAGGTCTTTGCCAGGCAGACCTTTGGATTCCAGGTCGGCGGCAAACTCATCCCACACCGGTTTATCAAGTGCATCCCACCGTGCCAGTTCTTCCTGGGAAGGCGTGATGAATTCAATTCCGTATTCTTCCTCTAATTGTGGTATGAGATCTATTTCTGCCTGTGCGAAGAACGAGTCATGCAAGTCAGTCGTCCACTCTACCATACCATCAAGGGATTGCTGGACATCTGCTGGTAGTGAGTTCCAGACATCCTTGTTCATCCCTATTATCAAGGGAATGGATGACAACCGCACATGGGTGACATAGGGCAGGAATTCACCCCATCCGAAGTCTTTCAAAATCACCAGTGTGCCGAGCGGCCCTCCATCTACAATACCTGTCTGTAAAGCCGGCAGGATATCCATCGGCCCCATCGAGACAGGGATACAGCCTAATTTTTCTTGCCGTTTATTCTGCCATTTCCCCGTTCCTGTGCTCTTTAATCCTTTCAAGTCTTCCAGCTTGTTAACCGGTTTCGCGGTGGTGGCGAGAGATGTCCAGTAAGTTGACCCGTAAAGCATGATGTGGACATCTTCAATTTCCTTCTGCATTTGAGGATATTTATTATAGAGCTCCCACATTACCCGGCTGGGCCGGTAGTTGACAAGTTCATAGGTTGTGAAACTTGCTATATCGGCCATGGGGAATTTATCAGGCGTATTTTGCAGGTGGACATTTGAGATGTCTACTGTTTTATTAACCAGGACATCCCAGGCATCCGGCGGTCCGGCCAGTTCACCATTAAAGTGGGCTTCTATTTTAACTTTGCCTCCGGTTCGCTTTTCAACTTCTGCGATCCAGGGTTTCCAGAACCCATCATAATACAATCCCTGGTTGGGTTCATGTGTGGAAAAAACAAGAGTGACAGGCTTTTCAGCTACTGGCTGAGTAGTTGGTGCAGCCGTTGTTGTGGGGGTACTGCCGCCGCAAGCTCCCGCGAGTACGGAAAGTGCCAGAATAAGTACCAGCATAGTCACGGCAATAGCATTAAGTTTCCAGCGTTTGATTTTTTTCATGCTTTTCTCCTCTTTGTCAACTAAAATACCCTATATGTTTGATCGTATTTTGAATATTTAGCTAAATGGTTACTCCATTTCACCTCCCGAGTCTCACTAATAAACATATTCGACCTTTAGACTGTTTTTAATACTATTTACAGTATATAGACCCATCACTAACAGACAACTGGATATGGTAATACCGATAAATGAGGCACCGTCAATGTCAGTATCGGTATTTTTTAGGGCTCCTAGAGGCTTTGGCATAGCCGTTTTGTAAATTACATTTGAGGATAAATCGCTTTTTCGAGTTTATATCAATCGCTACCGAAAGTCAAATGCAGCGCGACAATATGTAGATCGTCAAAACGACGCTGTTTTAAGTTCCCGGGGAAGGTTCCGAATATCGCCTGTTACCAGATAACAAAATACCCTTATGCAAGTTAACTTGCAGGCAGTGTAACATATTATGTGTGAAATTCTGGAGAGGTTGAAAAATAGGGCGCTTTCCTTCAAGGTTTTATTGAGAAAATAAAACAACAAGAAAGGAGCAGCGCCCGTGAAACTCGAAGTTAGCGT
>JAQULX010000337.1 GCA_028718465.1 Dehalococcoidales bacterium
ACTTTGGCTTTGAAGTCCGGGCGGTACTTTTTGCGTGTGGTTTTCATTTCTTTGCTCCTTTTCTTTTCTTATTTTAGGAGCAGTTCACCACCTTAACAACTTGTCCAGTTTTTGGGGTCCACCATAGAGATATACAGGCTGGCAGACTTTAAAGTCTACAGGAATTGAAAACTATGAGACAAATTGAAAAGCATCCTTTTCGCCACCAGCAAGGCTTCACATTGATCGAAATGATAATCGCCATTGCAATAAGCGCTATTATCATTACTGCTCTATCCTCCACCACTGTCCATTTGTTTAAAAACAGCCAGTCTAATCATAACCATATGACCGCTATTCGCAATCTGGATACCGCCGGTTACTGGTTTGTCCGCGACTTCGAATCTGCATCTGAATATCCTGGCAATATTACCCTCAATCCAACAGCCGATCCAGATGCCAATAATCTTGAAATCACTCAGTCACTTTCTGATGGAGCTATACCAATTAAATACTGGATTGATTCAAACGGGAACCTGATTCGACAAGTAAATGGTTCTTCATCTTCAATCATCGGTACCCAAATCACATCGATTGAATATGTCGCCGGTACAAACACTATACCCAACCAATTGACTTTGACATCAGATGTTATTGGGTCAGAACCTGTTTCCCGGACAGTGCAAATTAAAACACGCATAGTCGAGCTTGACCTTTTTATGGTTACTTCCCATCTTGCCAATGCTTTTATTGGCGTCGATTTTTTGCAGCAAATTATTGCTACTGGAGGGACGCCTCCTTTGACCTGGTCAATATCCGGCGGTTACTTGCCCAATGGGATAACGATCAATTCCTCAACTGGTGAATTATCAGGAAAACCAACTTCACTTGGAGATTATACTTTCACAGTGTTAGTTCAAGATAACGCCGTTCCTCAGGCTTCAGTCTCCAGGACTTTCATGATATCCGTGACTACTTATGTCGCATTAACAATTACCACCACATCCCCATTACCGGCGGGTAATCAAGGAGTAATCTATTCACAACCCCTGGCGGCAACCGGTGGGACAGAACCATATGATTGGACTATCACATCTGGTCTTCTTCCTCCGGGTTTAGCCATGAATTCTTCTGGTATCATTTCTGGAACACCAACCTCAGCCGGTACATATCCTTTCACGGCACAGGTAGAAGACGGCACAGAGACTGTCACCAAAGACCTGACCATCGTTATAAACGGAGTGCCCCCGTCAGTAAGAACAGATGAAGCAACTGACGTCACAAAAAAAAGCGCAACTTTATGGGGTGAACTAACTTCTTTAGGGGATGAATCCAGTGTCACTCTGTCTTTCCAATGGGGACTGGATACTAACTATACCGGTGGTTCAATATTAGCGACCAATCCAGGGCAAACCATGAATTCGCCCGGTGCCTTCAGCGCAACTACTGGTGATATTTTTAAGAATAATAACACTTACCATTTCAGAGCAGTCGGAGTTGGCAATGATGGTATCACAGTATACGGGCTTGATCAGACGTTAGAGACTAAATAAAATTAATATAGATGTTGATAATCAACAATTGGTATCTAAGGGCAACAGGTGCTTGAACAGAGGGGGCAGAATATGTTTTTCTCAATGAAAAAAGCGGCATTAAGACCTTTTCGGAGCCAACACGGTCAGGTGATGATCATTGCTCTCATCCTGATCGCATTGGTTTCGCTAATGATTCCTCCTCTGATGGGTTTTATGAGTTCAGGATTAAAGCAAGGGACTGCGTTGGAAAATCGAACCAACCAACTTTACATCGCTGATGCAGGTATTGAAAGCGTCTGTCAGACTATTTTGGCGGGAAAATTGAATGACCGTGATGAGGATGGAAATTGGACGTTTACTGATGCAAATGGCAATCCACAATCAATTTGGCAATATACGGTTTATGATGTCAATGAACCTTCCTCCAGTGCCAGCGTTACGATCACGCTGCTTGCAGGCACCACGGAAGGACAGGATTATTCAATCGTTTCAACTGGTACTGACTCAAAGGGGGGAAGTACTCAAATAGAAGCGAAAATAAGGGCAGAAATTGGTCAATATTTTAGTTTCCTTAACAATATAGGTACTACTGATGGTATTTTTAATGTTCAGGGATCCGGGAAGGTAACAATTGATGGGATTATCCAGTCGAGCAATCCCGATATCAATGCTACTTTTGAATCCGGAGGATGGGGTGGCGTATACGGAGGAGTCTGGCCGGAAGAGACACTTCTTGAAAACTATTACGGAGCCCAAATTGCTCCTGACAACCCAACTGCTGTTCCTCCTTATGATAATCCTAATTATTTCCCTTCTGGGTGGACGATTGATACCGAAACTACTCTGACCGAGAGCGTTTATGTGGTTGGGGACTGTGAGATAAACGCAGACCTAACACTTGGCACTAATGTAGCACTTTTCGTGGACGGTTCTATTAAAAGTGATCCGAAAGCTGTAGTCACTGGGCCTGGTGTCATAGCAGCCACTGAAAATATCCTATTATTCCCAAAGAATTACAGCGGAAATCCGGGTGAAGGCCTTTTTGTTTTTTGTCTGGGCAACCTTGAGCTTAAACCTAGCAATACTTTTTACGGCTGGGCAATCGGAAGGGAGTCAATTCATATTTATCAGGGTACCGGCCCGGATTTCAACTGGGTCGATCCAAACGACCCTTACGTTTTGAACATACTGAATTTCCCCGGTCTTCTCTCTCCTGGCCCATCGTTCCCAACTGGCCGGGTCGCAATTCTGAACTGGGATGTTACGAACCAGTAAAACGCGAACAGTTTTTCTGAAAAAATAAGCCCGTAGAAACACGAAATTCCAGGGGTCCCGTTGTTTTTTATCGATTTGGGCGGCAGACGGTTTGAATAACCGACTGTAAAAATATGGATCAACCCTCTTATGTCCCGATTGGTGTGTTAAACCCAGGTTGAACAGTGAAATATATAGAAACTGCTGAATGAAAAGACGAAATAGACATGCACGGACTATTTTTCCTTATCTGCTAGTGTTTGCCACCGCCGTCAGTAGATCCAGAAATATTGTCAGAGTTAGAGTTTGGATCTCCTCCTGTCCCGCCACCCGATCCTGGTCTTCAATTACCCGGCGAACAAGCTAATCAGGATTTTGCAGACGCATATAAAGCCAGGGCCGAAGCTGAAGGCACAGTGGGTAGTTCAACTATCACCTCGGGCAACCTGGGACCTCTATATATAATTGGAGATTTATGGATCGAAGGAAGTGTAATTCTCACAGGGCCGGTTTATATTGAAGGGTCATTGAGATTTGATAAAGAGGGTATTTTGAACGGCCAGGGTGTCATAATTGCCAGGGATAATATCGAGTGTCGAAAAGAAAATACGTTGGCGGCGGATCCGGACACTGAAATATTCTTTATGGCTCTTACTGGAGATATTGATTTAAGAAAAGGGCAAAATGCCTACAATGCAATGTTCTATGCTCCCGAAGGAACAATATCGTTTAAAAAAGACCAGACCATTACCGGGGCTATCATCGCTGGAGATGGATTCACCACCGATAAGAACCTGTCGGTAACTTATCAAGCCTTTAACGAAGAGACCATATTACCGGGCTATGTGGCTTTAAATCCCCAACTGCAGACCTGGGATATCACCATTGCAGATGAGATCTCCATAACGCCGATTAATTTGCCCTCTTGCATGGTGAATACCACCTATCCAGGTCGGACCCTGGTTGCTGTGGGTGGAGTTGCCCCTTATTCGTGGTCAGTGTCTTCCGGATATTTGCCCACTGGACTGGCGCTCGACGGATCAACAGGCACTATTACCGGGACCCCCACGACACTCGGTACTTTCAATTTTACAATTACTGCCACCGACAGTACCGGGAAAACCGGTTCCAAAGAGTATTTCATTTTAATCTCATCATAATCGGTATTTCCACTACCTCGCCTCTTCCTGATGGGCTGGTGGGCGCCTCTTGCAGCCAGACCGATGGGATTTTAGGTAGAACATTCCCCTATACCTGGTCAGTCACCGGACTACCGGATGGATTATCTGTTAATTCTTTTAAACACATCCCATGGTGAGAGCCGCATCTTTCCGCGCTTGAAACGCCTGGAAAGATGCGGCTCTCACTTTTGTATTGGTATAGTGGCGAAATTTACGGAACGCCGACCATCGCTGGTAACTATACCCTC
>JAQULX010000338.1 GCA_028718465.1 Dehalococcoidales bacterium
GATAGCCTTCAGCGTTAACTGCTGGCTGCGTTGCTGGATAGGTCACCGAAGTGTCAGTCCGGTATCTCGCAGATCGATCTTTGGGGGGATAGCGCCGTTCTATTTCACGAATTTGCTGATAGGAGAGCCTGCGATACTGTTCCATTACCTTTCTGGGAGCCGATAGTTTAATCCAGGTTTGCTCGTCCACGGTGGGAGCGTCCCTCAGGACAATCACCAGTTCCTCCAATTCACTTTTTCCTTTCCTGCCGGCAGTCTGGGGCAATAATTGTGGAGTTTCTTTTTCCGGTTCCAGGGTGCCCGATATCAGAGACCTCATTAGTCCGGTAATCATTACCATGAAGATCAGTCCCATGCCAAAACCAATCACCAGGTTCATTTCTGACGATGAAGAGAGCGGCCGCAAAGTGCCATTGGGTAAAATTAAATATTCTTGAGTCTGATATCTCACCAGGTTACCTCCTTGAGCAGGTCATCGAAATAGCCAGCCGCCGTGTCTTTGACTACCTTAGCAGCCACTTCGGTCATGGCTGCGGCATGCCGCTCCTCCAGGTCTTCAGCTCCCGAGGTGTGATGGGCAATCTCATGAATCACGGTATCAATGGTAGTCTGAGCGTGCTCCAACACATCCGAGCCGAGGAAGATCTCCTGGGTAGTCCGGCTGTACATCCCGGCTGTTCTCACCCGGTCGGAAGCCGGGGGTATAATAGCAGCTAAGACTCCGGCCACCGGATTATAGGGCAGGACATCCTGCACCATGGTCCTCGCCAAGTTGAGGCTGGCCCGTTGCCGGGGACTTAGCTGGTTGTCAGGAATGACCTGGGCTTCCCGGAGCCTTTCCTGGGAAGCTTTAATCAACGCCGCATCGGTGGTAATCACCTCTCCCAGGGTGTCCCGGATATGCCAGCTGATACCGGTGGATTCATAGCCCAGATGCTTGACCGTGCCGTCCCAGCGCTCATCGGTGCGGATAATTTTGGCTTCCCCGCTGACCTGCTTCCAGGCCTCCCGCCAGGCAGAGGCATTCTCCTGGATAAACTGGGAATAGCTCTTACCGGTGACCGGCTCTGTACCCAGTGACCAGGAACTCAGGTTGAGATATTCGCTTTCAGTGCAAGTTATCAAGGGCGGCTGCAGCGTCATCTTGATGAAGGTTTCCAGGAGTTCCTGTTTGGTGATACAGCACCATAGCCGGCCCATGTCTATCCATAGATCAGCTTCTTTTTTGGGACCAAAACGGTCGGGACTGAGATCGAATGACCATAAATTATAGGAGAAAGGGCTATCGATATCCTGAAGATAGATATCCCGGACAAAAATCCGTGATTTCTGCCCTTCCGGAGTGCGGATCAACTGGTTGAAACGTCTCACCGGTTGCGTAATCTGGCTGGGACCATCGGCCAGGATCTGCTTGCGGGAGAGATTCACAGCGAAACGGTCGGCAAAGGCATCTCCAGTGTAGCCGATAATATGAAATTTAGTGCCGGTGCGGGGCAAGCTGACCGGCCTCCATAAAGCGGCCAGAGTCTGTACTTTGCCTTCGGCTTCTTGTTCCAGGAAGATGATCCAGATCTCTTTATTGCCGGTCTCGATCTGCACTGAATAACCCTTGCGGATTAAAGCCAGGGCAGCAATCTTCATACCTTCGCCAAACTTGCCCCGGGCGTAATCCGGCTTCAGCTTGGGCGGACCCAGCAAGAAGTTAGCCACGGCGATCCCCCGGCCGTGGTCGCTGATCCAGAAACCCTGCTCATCATAGCCCCAGCGGTAGCTTTCGGCTTCATCCAGGGCATTTTGGACAATATCGCGAATGGCGGCCCACTCATCCCATTCCTGGCGCCAAGTAGCCGTAGGGCCAATTACTATAAGTTGCCAGCCCTGGGTTTTCCATTGAGCCTGGTATTCTTCCAGGGAGAGGACTCGCGGGGGAGCTATGGTAATCGCCATGGCTAACTCCTCCTCGCCCTTTGGATCGCTTCCTGGAAAGCCCGGTCGATCTTCTCCCGGTAGCCGATGTCCTCAATGGTGTAAGCCAGGAATTCCTGGCTGTCCGGCAGGTAATCCAGGTTTTGGCCGGGGGTATGCCCCTGAATCACCTTGGGGCTGGTCTTCTGCTGGGGCTCCGGACAACTGACCTCCCAAAGCTCCTCTAAAGTGCCTACACGAGGTTCACTCTCTAATATTTCTACCGGCCAGCCGGCATTCAAATCCCTTTTTTCTCCCCGGCGCAGCAGGGAGTCGACCAGCTCTTTATCCGATTCAAATTGGAGAAAAATATCTCGACCCGGACGCTGGCTATGGGTAATTATCAAGTTGCCCATGCGATCGGTTTTAATCCGGAATTTTCCGTTCTCTTTTTTACAGGTGTGGTCTTTCATGCGGTTTGATGCCAGAAGCTGGGGCTCTTTAGTTTCTTCGCTAAACAGGCTTTTCACCAGGGGAATCAGCATTCCGAATAAGGCGAGACCCATGATCAGCGGCATAAAGCTGTTTACCAGGTCCAGCCAACCGCTGCCGCTGGTGCTGATTACCGGCGGCAGTGTAATTTCGGCTGCGGCCTGATCTCCCGGATTAACGCTAGCCAGTTCTCCGGCATTCACTTCCAGGAAATAACGAGCCGGCTGCTGGGAAGTTACCATATAGCCCGGCTGGATATCACGGTAGACTTCGGTTACGACCAGGTTCTCATCCAGGAAAGCGATATCCAGGGCAAACAGCATGGGGACCGTAGTAACCTGAATCGTCTGAGAGGCGCCCAGGTCAAAGAGTTCCCCGGTGCCTTCCTCTATGCTTGCAAGCCCACCCAATCCCTGGGTCAAATCTACCGGATCAGCGGCGATACTGACCTGCCAGGTTGTATTTTGAATAATAAGGGTTGCCTGTCCTAACATGTTTTACCTCCCCGGCTGCCTTCCTGTTTCTTTAGGCTTCTTTTCCAAAATTCTTTGCAGGTTAAGGTAATCAGGCGAGCCGATGTCCGAGCCGGCGAACATGGCTTGGTCGTAATTGCGGTGCCAAAGAGCGGAAGCCTTGAAATCGGTCTTCTGCTCGAACTTCTGTCCCCGCGAGACTTTAGGTTTCATGCCCGGTGGACTGATGGACGACATCCCCTTGAGATAAGACTCCCCCGTAGTTTCTTCCCGGTAAATGACCGGAGCTCTAGCTCCAAAGTCCTCGTGACTGGCATATTTACCCATTTTCTTTTTCTCCCTTCCAGAGACAGGTATACCATTCTTTCTGTTCTTCTCCGGAGACCTTGCGATACTTCATGGTCGTGGTAATATTCCTGTGCCCCATATGTTCCTGTAATAACCTGAGGCCGTCTCCCGAATCATTCAGCTTGACCGCGTGCACCGCGAAAGCATCCCGCAGCCGGTGCGGACTGACATTGTGCGCTTTGCCACTCTCGGCAATGACTAATTTCGGCAGTCTGGCTTTCACTGCCAGGTCCCGGACGATTTGCCAGGCCCGGTGGCGGCTGAGATTAAATATAAGATGACCGCCCGGCTGGGAAGCCAGGCCGCTCCGTTTTATGAATTCCTTGAGCAGGGAGAGCGTTTCCTTGTCCAACGGCAGTTTGCGGTAGCGGCGGTGCTCTTTCTCTTGAGAGATGGCCTGTTCTACTTTGAGCCCGCAGCCGGGACAGTACTTATGGACTTTCCCCAGCCGGGCCTAACACTGCGGGCAAGAGAAACTGAGCCGGGTCTTCAGATGCTCGATAGTCACCGTTCCCCGGGAGAAATCAATGTCCTGCAGCCGAAGTCCCAAAGCTTCCGACACCCGGCAGCCCAGGTGAAACAGCAGCCGGACCAGCAGCTTATCCCGCAGGTAGTCGGCGGTTTGCTCCAACCGTTCGATTTCTTCCGGTTCCAGATAGGCTTTGGACATATTTATTCTTCGCCTCCGGAGAGCATTGGCCCGATCATGCCCAGCATCATCACCAGCATCAGCATGGGCATCATCGAGGAGAAAGAATCTGTGATCCCGCCGCTGCTATTACCGGAGATCACTATCACGTTGTCCTGCTCCGCCCGGGCTAAGGGACTGGGCAGAGTCCAGGGGTCCGCGGTAGAGTTCCCGGACCGCAGCCAGACCACCAGGCCGTAAGTGCCGTTCTCGATGCCGCCCAGAGAACCGGGCGTCAGGACGATATCCACCGCCGCGGTCTTTTCTATAGCCTCAGAACT
>JAQULX010000339.1 GCA_028718465.1 Dehalococcoidales bacterium
TTCAGGTCCGATATCTCCCAGCCCCAGCACACGGGTGCCATCCGATATCACCGCCACGGTATTCCACTTATTGGTATAGTCATAGACCTTGCCTGCATCGGCCTTGATAGCCTTACAGGGCTCCGCAACGCCAGGGGAATACCAGATAGCAAAATCCGGCAGACCTCTAACCACGCAGCGCGGGACTGTCTGCATCTTTCCCTGGTAGTAAGGATGCAGAATCATGGCATCTTCGCCCGGCTTCCTCGCTCTGGAGATAAGCTCCTCTTTGGTTACCTTTTCTGACATGTCATGCTCCCCACTCAGTTTTTTTGTTGTCTGTCATTAGTTTTAAGAAGGAGGAAAGAAATAGTTGTTAGTTGTTAGCTCCCCTTCTGCCGAAACTAATCACCAATGACCAGCAGCTGCTTGAACAGCTTCATAATATCGCTGGGCTTCTCCGCTACGGGCACTCCTGCCGCGGCGTAAGCCTCTATCTTGGATTGAGCGGTACCGGCGCTTCCCATAATAATAGCTCCGGCATGGCCCATACGCTTTCCCTGCGGGGCCGTCCTGCCGGCAATATAGGCCACTACCGGCTTGGGATACTTTGTTTCCACGATATATCTGGCAGCGTTTTCTTCAGCGCTGCCCCCGATTTCACCGATCAGGACCACGCCCTCGGTCTCCTCATCATTGCGGAACATATCCAGCAGCGTGACAAAATCCAGACCGATAATGGGATCGCCTCCCATACCGATACAGGTGCTCTGTCCGGCCCCGGCCTGCGTAATATTCCAGGCGATTTCATAAGTCAGGGTCCCACTGCGAGATATGATGCCGATCTTTCCCGGCTGAAAGATATGAACGGGCAAAATTCCCACTTTTATTTTATGCACCGGATTAATAATGCCAGGACAATTCGGGCCGATAACGATTACCCCTTTTTGTCTGGCTCTGGCTATAAACTCGATTTCGTCTATTTGAGGAATCCCTTCAGTGATGACTACGATCGTTTTAATCCCGGCTTCGATAGATTCCCTGACACTGGCTTTAGCGGCGCGGGCCGGAACGAATACTATCGAAGTATTGGCACCATGCTTTTCCACTCCCTCCGCAACAGTATTGTAGACAGGGATGCCATCGACTATCTCCCCACCCTTGCCGGGTGTACAGCCTGCCACGATACTGGTACCGTAGTTCTTCATGGAGATGGTGTGAAAACGCCCTTCATTCCCGGTGATGCCCTGGACTATCACCATGGTATCTTTATCAACAATGACGCTCAAGAATTTCCTCCTGAACTCTTTATTGCAGCCACCGCAGCCTGTTCCATATCCGGATAATAACCAATTCCATTCCGGGAGAGGATCTCCTGCCCTTCTTTTTCGTTAGTACCCATCATTCTGACCGCAACCGGCTTTTTCACTGGAGAGGCTTTTAGTCCCTCCACTATACCGGTAGCTACCATGTCGCAGCGGGTAATTCCTCCAAGGATATTGATCAGCACCGCCCTGACCTCCGGTTTACCCATCACGAGCAGAACACCGTTTTTTATCACCTCAACCTGAGCGCCGCCGCCGATGTCCAGAAAATTGGCAGGCCTGCCGCCAAAAACCTGCACCATATCCAGCGTTGCCATCACCAGTCCGGCGCCATTGCCGATAATGCCGACTTCACCATCCAAATCGACATAGGCGAACTTCTGCTTTTTTGCCTCAGCCTCTCTTGGAGTATCTTCGCCCCTTTCCAGAGGACTTTCGGTAAACTCGGGATGGCGAAACAGGGCGTTATCATCCAGGGTCAGCCGCGCATCAGCGGCCACCAGAGAGCCGGAAGTGGTCTTGACCAGAGGATTAAGCTCCACAAGCTCGGCATCATACTCCAGCGCCGCTTTATAGAGCATAAGCAGAATCGAAGTCAACCCTGAGATATCTTCCGGGTCCGGCTCGATCTGCCGGATAACGCCGGCAGCCTCGTTTTCAGTTAGCCCGGTCAACGGATTGATATAAAGCCGGGAGATTTTCTGCGGGGTGGTTTTGGCGACCTCTTCAATATCCATGCCGCCGCTGGCAGAGGCCAGAGCCGCAAAGCATTTCATTTGCCGGTCTATTGCGACCGAAAGATAGTACTGGGAGGTTATATCCAGCTTCTCTTCCACCAGAAGTATCTTTACCGGGATATCTTTTATTCTTTTGCCGATCAGAGTGGAAGCTATGCGGCGGGTTTCCGGCGGGTCCGCTGCCGGGAGAATTCCTCCTGCCTTTCCCCGTCCGGAAACCGTAATTTGTGATTTCAGGAATACCGGCCCGGCTAATTCACGAGCAGCATCTCCCGCCTCCTCAGGCGTAACAGCAGTCATTCCATGGGGGATTGGAATGCCGCGTTTGGAGAGGATTTCCTTGGCTTCGTACTCGAATAGCTTCATATCACCTTCCTTAAACCTTCAATCAGGTTACCTGAGCTATCTAGCCTACAGTATTTGAGCAAGGGGTCCAAACGATAAAAGTCATAAACTGATTATCGTTTTATTGTAATTGAATTATACCGTATCCAAAAACCATTTTTAAATAGTCCTATAGGAGGACATGACCGGCTCCAGGTCTCCGGTCAACGACCATGGGCTGGTGCGGAGGATATGAATGTTTACCAGTTGAGAAGTATGGTCGCCGGTGCTTCTGAAAAAGACCGGCTTGTCGCTCCGGGTACGTCCGGTCCATTTGCCCTTCTCCAGACCTTCAACCAGTACTTCAACTGTTCGTCCCTGGAGCCCGGCATTGATCTCGCCGGAAATTTTCTCCTGCAATTGCTCTATGCTCGCCAGCCTTCTTTTCTTTTCTTCAGGCGGCACATTATCTTCCATTTCCCTGGCGGCCAGAGTACCTGAGCGGGGAGAGTAAGCCGCTACATGCACCGCATCGAACCTCAGATTGGCAAGCAGGTCATATGTATTCTGGAACTGCTGCCCGGTCTCTCCCGGAAACCCGACAATGACATCCGTGGTAAGGGCAATATCCGGAACCGCCGATCTGATTGCAGAGACCAGATCCCGGTAATGCTCCACGGTATATCCCCGGCGCATGGCCTTCAATATCACATTATCACCGGCTTGAACAGGCAGGTTAATTTGCTCGCAGACCTTGTCCAGGTCGGCGACCGCCTGAATCAGTTTCGGCTTCATATCCTTGGGGTGATTGGTCAAAAAACGAATACGCAGCAGTCCCTCGATCGGATTCAATATATAAAGCAGGTCAGCCAGGTCCGGCTTATCAGGCAGGTCATGCCCGTATGAGTCCACATTCTGACCGAGAAGTGTAACCTCTCTAACTCCGCGCCCGACCAGACCTTTTACCTCACGGACAATTTCCTCCAGGAGACGGCTTCGCTCCCGGCCTCTCCGGTAAGGAACAATGCAGTACGAACAGAAATTATCGCAGCCCTGTATGATCGGAACGAAAGTTGCCGTCTGCGGGTTCCGGGGAAGCATTTTTTCCAGATCGTACTCTCCCAGCCAGCCGGGTAACTCACCCGCCCGGGAAAAATAATCGATGTAGGGAAAAGCTTTTTGAAGATGGACATTGTCTGAGCCTACGATGCAGCCTGTCAAAGCTATCTTGACTTGAGGACGGGACTTCTTAATGATCCTTAAAGCGTGGAGCTTATTGATCACCTTGTTCTCGGCGCTCTGCCGCACCACGCAGCTATTGATGATTATTAAATCGGCAGCTTCAATCCGGTCAGCAGGCTGATACCCGAGGTGAGTCAGATAGCCTGCCAGCCTTTCCGATTCGGCTTTATTCATCTGGCAGCCGATTGTCCAGATATAGTAATACGTCATGATTGATTCTTTCCATTCATCGGGAGATTAGATGCTATCTGTTATTATAAGCATTTAGCCGGAGAAAGTATAAACTTTAAAGGATAAGACGCCGCTCAAGTCTTGCGTAAAGGATTCCCCGCACATCGACCTTTTTTGATTTTTCATTCGGTACGACACCACGCCGCAAATAAATATAAATGACTTCCGCCTCTCCTGGGGGGTGTTTACAGCTCTGATTTCTCTCCCTGTAGATAACAGTTATTTTGATTTGGGTGTTAAAGCCTCCCAAATTTTTGGCCAGATGCCCATTTTTGCCATGTCTGTAACCTTAACAGGCGGGCTGTTCTATCCCGCTTTATCATTTTGCGAATCATAGTGATCTC
>JAQULX010000340.1 GCA_028718465.1 Dehalococcoidales bacterium
CGGTTCACAAAAAAGCTCAGGTAGTCGCGGTTGGCGCGGGATATCCGGGGCGAGCCCACCATACCGGTCACGGTGATCGAGGACTTCCCGGAATCGAAAGTGATCTCCTGGCTTTTTACTTCCAGCATATTCTGGGCTGTTTCAAGTCCATACACCGCTATAATGCTGTCCAGCAGCTTGCCGGTTCCCATAGTGCGCAGTACGGTCTTGTTTTCGTTAATCAAGGTAAATTTCACTTCGGGATAAGCCAGGGCATACCGGGTCACAATGTCGGCGATGCGGCTGGCTTCCGCACTGGCCGACTTCAGGAATTTTAGCCTGGCCGGTATTTTACGGAAGATATTATGGACAGTAACGGTAGTGCCCGGTGAACGGGCCTGAGATTCATGACGGACGATCAGCCCATCCTCCAGTCTGAGATAGGAGCCGGCGGCTGCGCCTCTGGCACTGGTAGACATCTCTACCTGGGCTACCGCTGCGATGCTGGGCAAAGCTTCCCCGCGAAAACCCAGGCTGGCAAGGCGCTGCAGGTCCTGAATATTGTTGATCTTGCTGGTAGCGTGGCGGCCGAAGGCCAGTTCGGTCTCACTGTCAGGAATGCCGACTCCGTTATCGGTGATCCGGATGAGGCTAATTCCGCCTTCTTTGATCTCAACCGATATTTGAGTGGACTCCGCATCCAGGGCATTTTCCACCAGTTCCTTAACCGCCGAGGCAGGCCGTTCTACTACCTCACCAGCGGCGATCTGAGAGACCACTTTGTCGTCTAATAATTTTATCGCCATCTTGGTTATAGTTTACACGGTAGCGTGTATCTTGTCAAGTATCCAAAAATTGCAGCAGTTCAGCCGGATCGGTAATCAGAGCCAGCGCTCCGGCGGATTTGAGCTCGTTAGCCGTGCGGTAGCCCCAGAGAGCGCCCACGGCGTACATCCCGGCGCTGACCGCCGTCAGCATATCGACACCGGAGTCACCCAGATAAAGAATATTTTCCGGTCTGATGCTCATCTTCCGGGCGATCTCGACCGCCGCCGTACAGTCCGGCTTTTTGGGCACGCCGGGCAAGGCTCCGGATACGATCTCAAACCGCCAGCGGGGCAAGAGGCGGGAGACCATCAGCAGGGTGAAATCGTGCGGCTTATTCGAAAGCACCGCCAGTTTAATCCGGCGGGCAACCAGGTTGTCCAGCAGGACCGGAATGCCCGGATAAGGAAGGGTATTATCGGCCCAGTGCCGAGAATATTCGGTGTTGATGCTTTCTATCAGACGTTCTACCGTGTCCGGGTCTCTTTTTTCTTCAGGAATCGCCCGGAGAGCCAGTTCTTCCCGGCCGTCTCCAACGAAGTACCGGTAAGCTTCGACCGGATGCGTTGGAAGTCCCAGGTCGATCAGTCCCCTGTTGACGGAATCAGCCAGGTCCTGAAGCGTATTCAGGAGGGTCCCATCCAGATCAAATATTACAGCGCGGCAGTTCATTTTACCTCAAACACCGCCAGTATTCATGGTGAAACTCTTTCACCTGCTCCAGCACCTTCTCTGTCTCCGGAAGCACGTTGTCCTGTTCAAAATGCGCAGGGACAGGGTCCGGCTCCTCCACCGTAATCGGAAAGTTCGTAATTCCGCTGAACAGTGACAGCCAGGCGTAAGGTAGGATACGGTTGTTATAACCTGAGGCAATCAGATCGATCTGCTTGCCGCCGCAGATATCCGCTATTTCCCGCACTTTACCGCCCATAACCTTGAAGCCGGCAACCGTCATTCCGAGACAGGTCAGACCGTCATCGAAATGAGGGTCGGAGCCGCCGTTGCGAATGATTATCTGGGGTTGAAACTCCCTGGCCAGGGGCAGAACGATCTCATTGAACGCCAGCAAATAGGAGGCATTGCCGGCATAGACCGGCAGAGGAATATTCACCGTATGTCCCTTCGCTTCATCTACTCCTACATCGGAGACAAATCCGGTACCCGGATAAATCGTCCGGGGGTCCTGGTGAATATCGACAAACAGGACTCGAGGGTCACTGCGGACATACTCGGCAGTCCCGTTTCCGGCATGGGCATCTGTATCCAGGATCATGACCCTCTCCAGGTTATACTTTTCAATTAAATACAGGGCGGCAAAAGCCACATCATTATAAATGCAAAAACCCTCGCCAAAACGCCGTTTAGCGTGGTGCATCCCGCCGCCTACGGAAACCACTTTTTGATATTGACCGCTTTGCACCAGATCACAGGCCAATTTCGCCTGTCCCACAATCAGCCGGGCAGCCTGTTCCACTTCTCCGGGAGTCCCGATAGGCTTATTGTCCACCGAATGGTAGCGGCTGAGGTTTTCATAGTAAGAAATCCACCCCTGGGAGGCCGCATGAAAATATTCCCGGCTGAATTCAATATAGTCCTCCTCGCAGATCCTTAAAAGTTCTTCAGTGGAAGCCGGATCGGCCGGCAGGACCTGATAATGGTCGTCCGGGGAAAACCTGTTCTGGAGAAACTGCATGAATAGTTCGTACCTGTTGCCGTGAAAGGGATGACCGGAACCGAAATCATATTCCTTTAACTGGTCCTGGTATAATAGCGCAACCGTCATGATTCATAACTCCTTTCTCGTCAGGGGAATAGCGGTCCGGAAGGACTGTCACACATAAGCATACAATATTATCTTTTTTATGGCAAAAATGTCCCGGGCCAGCGTCCGGCGACAAAATTCCGGGATAGAGAAAAACAACCCATCCGCGGTTACAGGCCGACCCTGTCTGACCCTCCGCCATTTTTGTATTATAGTCTGTCGAGGTGCTAGAATGGAGTTGATCAGATATGGACTATATGGCTCGTGCGCTATCCCTCGCTCAACTGGCCCAGGGACAGGTCAGTCCCAATCCGGCCGTGGGAGCGGTGATAGTAAAAAATGAGGTTATCATCGGCCAGGGATACACTCAGCCCCCAGGCTCGGACCACGCGGAAATAGTGGCCTTAAAACAGGCCGGCGAAGAAGCCCGCGGGGCGACGCTGTATGTTACCCTGGAGCCCTGCTGTCACCGCGGACGTACTCCGCCCTGCACGCAGGCCATCATTGAGGCCGGCATCGCCGAGGTCCATTTCCCGATACAGGATGCCAATCCCCTGATTACCGGCAAGGGTGAAGACGCCCTCCGGAAGGCCGGCATCAAAATTGTCACCGGCGAGCGCGCCGATGAAGCTACAGAGTTGAATGAGGCCTTTTTTAAATATATCACCAGCGGGACTCCCTTCGTCACCGTTAAATTTGCCTGCAGCCTGGACGGCAGGATTGCCACCTTTACCGGTGATTCCAAATGGGTGTCCGGTAAACAATCCCGAAAACGAGTGCAACATATGCGCTATGTTAGAGACGCGATAATGACCGGAGCCAACACTATAATCGCGGATGATCCCCGCCTGACGGTCAGACTGGCCGACAAGGGAGGCACTACCCGCAGGCAGCCGGTAAGAATAATTGTGGACGGGCAGGGCCGCACACCACCCCAATCCCGCATCTTCGCCGAGCCGGGGAAGACTATAGTAGTCCTGGCCGATAACGTGACAGATGAAATCAAACGTCCCCTTAAGGAAGCCGGGGCCGAACTGCTGGAATTGCCCGCTCCCGAGGGAATGATCGATCTGAAGGCACTCCTGAAAATCCTGGGAGAGCGGGAGATTACCAGTATTTTGGTGGAGGCCGGAGGTATCCTGGTGGGTTCACTTTTCGATCAGGGACTGGTAGACAAGGTAGTGACTTTTCTCGCTCCCCTGATTATTGGTGGGGCTGAAGCCAGACCGGCGGTGGCCGGGCGGGGCATAGCTTGTCTGGCAGACTGCCCGAGGCTCAAGCGGGTCAGGGTCGCAAGGGTGGGCGAAGACATGATGGTCAGCGGTTACATTAAGGGGTAGGCTGTGTTCACAGGAATCATAACTGAAGTAGGCAAAGTTATCTCCATCCTCCCGGAGTTCCTGACAGTCAGCGCTTCTCAAGTATTAAAAGGCCTGGCGCTGGGTGACAGCATCTCCGTGAACGGCGCCTGCCTGACGGCAACTGCATTTGACACGACTTCCTTTTCGGTGGGAATAAGCGCAGAGACGCTCAAACGTACCAATTTAGGTGAATTGAGGATCGGCGACCCGGTAAACCTGGAACCGGCTATGCTCCTGGGGGGCAAGCTGGG
>JAQULX010000341.1 GCA_028718465.1 Dehalococcoidales bacterium
TTTTACTAGCTCTGGTGGAGCATTGACCGACATTCCAATTCCGACCAATAGAGCATTTATTAAACATATTTCACCTTCAATTGTGCCTGCCCCCATAAGCTCGAGCAGAGAATCGCGATAAAGAATAGCGATGCCTACGGCTCCATCCCTTAGTAATGTTCCTTTGCTTAAAACCGGTTCCCGTTTATTCTTGCCTAGATATTCCCGTAAATGCCTCAATACTCGTGACGAACTTAGTGTTCTTTCCCCGTACAGCCATATTATAAGACGTTCTTGAGCTTCAACCGGGGCAAGTGATATGAGTTCACCTGCTGCATCTCGAATCTCTTCATATCTTCGAAGCAATGATTCCGCAAGCGACTCATTAATCTGAACATCTTTGCCTTCACTTTCTCTTGAACATATATGGACCATGACTACCTGGGGTGCCAGCTTGGATGTCCTGACAGTGACCCCGATAAGCGAGATTGGGTCCATCAGTTTTGCCGTGTTTTCATCAATATTTAAGAATTGGCACCTCTCCGGTATTCTTTGGGTTATCATTAGCCTACGAATCGTTGACTTCCCCGCAAGACTGTCCATCTCCTTCCCTGAATACCAATGCGGGTCTATAAAAACTGCGTTTGGGTGACCCTTGGCTGACCATAGAAAGTTGTGGCCGCTGTCTCTGTACCATGCCCAGAGGTCAAGAAAATCAGTTTGAATTAACTTAACACCTGAATTTTGGATTTCAACGATAGCTTGTAAGAAGCGAACAAACTCCAATGTATCCTGAATTTCAGCAGAAAGAGCTTCTAGGTCTGTAAGCATTAATGCCTGCGTATCATTAGGGCTGCCTTCCAGGCTAGCTGAGATCGCATCCAGAGTGAGTTGATTGACAACTATCACCGGATAGACTCGAAATCTATTCGCTCCCTTTAACGGCCAAATCTGTTCTCCATTGGCCTTGACTATCTCAATCTTTTGCGAAGTAGAAGCCTTATCGATGAGGTTGTATATACTCGACAAAGCAGAGCATGCCTTAGAAATTAGAGGCTCAAAGTTCTGAGAATCGATACCGGCTACCGACTTTAATACAACAAGTTTGTCATTGTCAACTATTAACAGAGCATCAATCTCTTCAGAGCTTGTTTTACCGTTGCGTAGGTATACGCCTGTTACCAATGGGGCATCGGGAGTCTGGTACGTCAGTTCCGCCAAGGCGCGATACATGCGAATCCTAGCTTGGTCAGACAACCTTGTTTCTATTCTGGGTTCAGTTGGCCATAAATGTCTTACTTCTTCCACAAAAATATTTATCAAGTAGCCCAGCCACATTTGAGGAAAAGGAACGAGAAACGAGTCATTATTAGGGATAATCGGGAACAATTTCATCAGGCTGTCATAATCTTGTCGACTTTGCCCAGCGGTTTCATAGCTGGCAGGCTTCTTATCAAGCCATACTTGTACCTCTGTCCTGTAATCTGGTGAGAGCCCAGCGAAAGCCCGACTCCAAGAATCATGCAGATATTGCCACCAACCCTCAATAAATTCATGAGGGGGAGCAACGATTGAGTTACCTGGATTAGTATCTACGGCGGAAGTGATTGCTGCGAGTTTGTCAATCAAGAAATCTTGATGGGTTAATGAGAAATCAAGCAATGACGAGGGAGTAAAACCTATTCTTTCACGGAATATGTCATCGAGAGGAACAAAATCAGCGATAAACCTCTCCATAAATGCCAAAGGTCGTTCGAGGTCACCGAAGAAGAAACGAAATGGGTTGTTCTTCCAACCTACAGGGATGTCCAGTCGTTGGTCCGCATAGCTACAATCGCATATAGTTGATAAGAATGACGCATCCTCTTGGGGGATTGAGGTGATAAGTGAATTCAATATCGAAGCGTCGCTCTGGTTTTCAAAACGAATTTCGGTTCGAATTGTGTTGTGTCTTGACCAGAGATAAATGAAATAATACAGGAAATTCCTGTTTGGCGGCCAGGCCGCTGCGGCCGCAATCAATTTCATGAACTCTATATCTTGATGGTTTTTCATTATTGTTATCCCTATCACTTTTCTAAGGGTGTCAGTAAGTTGAATCCGGCATCGTAGGTGCCATTAATTCTCTAAAAAAGGCATTTCGCCATATGGCGGCCAACGTCCACTAGCTACCAACACTGGAAATGCCACAAATACAATAAGTTCCAACCACGTTACCCAGTCTTTTGGAAAACCGCTTCTGGATATCCAAGATAAAAAAACTAGGATAGGTATTAGAAATGGTAACCATCTCGGAAAACCAAGGTTGTTGACGAGCTTAACGAACGACCAAGTCACAACTATCAACAGGCAGAGCATCCAAATACCACCGACCATTGCAATAATTGTTTGCGTGAGACCGCCAGACCCAGTAATCCCTTTTACCCAGTCGAAGGCAAATATCACTGACCAAGCAAGTAGGGCAAGGGCAGAGAAAGCAAAATAAACCACAATTTTATGCCGATTCAGATAATCTGTTATTTTTCGGAGGCATTTTAAACGCATCAATATATTTTCAATTTTGGTTGTACATATAGCCCAGAGTGCGAATAAGGCTGATAGAACAAGATAAGCATAGGCTATATATATTTGCTGGCTCGTAATCGTTGAAGTAGGCTCGTCTTTTAAAGTGAAAATGATTAATGAAAAACTCAGATATAATATTCCGTAAGACACTATGTCGAACTTGTGTATACTAACTGGAAGTGGCTTATTATTCTTACGAATTTGCCTCAAATTTCTTGGGTGAAGGGGATAATTATCAGCTATTATTCTTTGTACGACATCCTCCACAATTATGGTTCCATCACTTTTAGAGAATTTGACCCTACATGATTTACGGTGGTAATTTATGCAACAATAATGAACGAAATCTTCAAAATACTCTCCATATTGAAAACAATCTTTCTGAAGCTCTCTTACGTACTCACCCAATTGATACCATGTTATTAAAGCAAACCGTGCGGCCGTTTCAAAAATTGCCGAATCATTTTCTATTGCTTGTTTTCGAATTAGAGAACCATACAAATTAAACCAGGAGATAATAGATTCAGCCGCCCTTTTTTCTTTTGTAGTCATCCATTGCAAATGGTCTCTATCAATTGAATAGATTAATTCGAGGGTCTTTCTGAAATCGCTATCCATTATTTTGTGGAGCAATTTGAGATTGATTTCGGCCCTTCTTATCTTTGTTGATTGCCCAATTGTAATCAACACTCCAAGGAGAGCACCAAGGGGAACTACCCAAACAGGGACTGATCTCCACCATGGTCCACTGACAAAACCAGCAACCGCATATAAACCCAAATTATTAAAGAAAGTAATCAATTGTTGAGGGCATAATAGGTTCATAATTGCAATGCAAAACAAAATAATTAAAGCGCCCATCAATACTTTGAGCCAACTCATATGTATCGTTCCTTAAAGATTAATCCTATTATGTATCATCTGTCTAAAAGCCATCTGATATTCTATTCAATCCTTCCGATTGGATTACTGACCTGCCTCGGTAGCGGTATCAGTTATTAACTCGTAGTTTAAATTAAAATAGGCTCCGGAGCAGGAGGACGATATTTCTTAGAACTGTGTGGACGTACATGATTATAATGCCTTCTCTATTGCTCTATCAATACCTTAGCTTCTTCCAAGTTGGTAAAACTCTCCCGATTAAATAATTCATCCCACAATTACCGTTAATGGATTCTATATAACCATTCTCCCAGGGATTGTCTTTTTCGATAACGAGCGTCTACGCTTCCAACCGACTAAACTATTTTCTCACAGCTTTAGCCATAAACTCCGGCCCATTGTCTGACCGGATACGCTCCGGAATACCCCGAAAAATAAAAAGTTAAAATAAAGGCGGGACTGCTGTCATACTCGTTCGACAATATAAATTATATTATTGCTCTAGGACCAAGATTACTATAATTGCAAAGTCCTTTATTTCTGAATTTATTAAACTGAAATTGGGTACAAATAATACTTGGGAGAAGACAGATCGTGTCAGAGAATTTTATAACCCGCTGAATATTTATTCATTTTAGATTATCTTAACAAGTAATATATTTGATAATAGAAAAATAGTGCCGGAAATCGAAATCTCCGACACTATCCGATTCTTGATCGCTATGTTTTTAAGCTTTGCCGATCTTGA
>JAQULX010000342.1 GCA_028718465.1 Dehalococcoidales bacterium
GACCCCGTCGATCATCGGGGAATAGATGGGGAAGGTACGCTCAACACCAACACCGGAAGTAACCCGGCGGACAGTAAAGTTGGTACCGGGGCCGGACCGGTGTACTCTGATAACCACACCTTGAAAAACCTGAATACGGGTCTTATCTCCCTCTTTAACTTTCTGTCTAACTTTTACCGTATCACCTGCGATGATCGGCGGTATTTTAGGATTAGCCTTGACTTCGATTATATCCGTGATATTCATTAAACCCCCTACCTTATAGAAAAATTATCATTTTATAATCAAGAGACCGCATTCAATGCCATACTGGCGCACAAGGTTAAATCACCCGGCCTCCCGTCCCAATAAGTCCGGGCGACGCTCGGCAGTGCGCTTGACAGCCTGTTCACGCCTCCATTTTTCTATCTCACCGTGATTTCCCGAAAGCAATATTTCGGGAACCGCCCAACCGCGAAAGACCTCCGGACGGGTATATTGCGGGTATTCCAGTAAACCGCCGGTATGCGATTCATTGATCAACGATTCTCCCGAACCCAGTACACCCGGCAGCAATCTCACCACAGCGTCTACCATCACCATGGCTGCTATCTCCCCTCCGGTCAGCACGTAATCGCCAATACTTATCTCATCCGTCACCAGATGCTCCCGGATGCGCTCATCAACGCCCTCATAATGTCCACAGATGAGCATCAGCCAATCACATTGCGCCAGGCTGTTCGCCACCGGCTGGGAGAACAGGCGACCCTGAGGGGTCAATAAAATGATAGACAGCTTTTTGCCGGCCATCTCCGGAGCCTGTGATCTGATAGTCTCGACTGCTTCAAAAACCGGCTCCGGCTTCATCACCATACCGGCCCCGCCACCATAAGCGTAATCATCGGCGGTGTGATGCCTGTCGTGAGTATAGTCCCTGATATTATGAATTTTAATGTCCACTATACCCTGCCCCGCGGCCCGCTTCAATATACTGTTATCAAAAGGCCCGGCAAACATCTGTGGAAACAGGGTAAAAATATCGACACGCACGTCTTTTAACTCTTATGGGCCTCCGGGCTGTGTTCGGTTACTTCCCCGGTGATCATTTCCATAGCATGGACCAGAGTAGTCAAGATGACTTCCAGGCATTCACGCACACCATTCGTACTTCCCGGCAAATTTATAATCAAACATTTCTTGCGCACGCCGGCTACTGCCCGACTCAAAATGGCGGATGGAGTCTTCCCGAAAGTCTCCAGGCGCATTGCTTCAGCTATTCCCGGCACCAATTTGTCCAGGATCGGCAGGGTGGCCTCCGGGGTAAAATCCCGCAGCCCCAGTCCGGTACCGCCGGTGGTCAGAATAACGTCCACATCTCCGGCATCCGCCCACTCGATCAGACGGCGACGGATGATATCGATCTCATCAGGGATAACGTCATAGCGGACTACCCGGCCATCCATAAGAGCAACTCTATCCTGAATGGCAGCTCCGCTACCATCGTAACGTTCCCCCCGAGAGCATTTATCACTGATTGTAAGTATACCGAAATTTATCATTTATCCTCTCTCAACCTCACACCAAAACGCATTCTATTGTACCATATATGACGTTTCTAGCAAAGAAGCGGTCAAACTGGGTCATTTCGTTCTTTTCAAGGCGGGGGGACGGGTTGGGCGGGTAGACACAGACCCACCCATATACGCTGAATACAGGGTGTATTTATTGCGTTACATCAGGCTGTTAGTAGAATCCGAAAACAACTTTAAACCAGCATTACCGGATGCGTAACATCAGCTAATAATTTTGAATTAATACTTTACCTTTCGGGGTGGGGAAAAGTGGGGATAGTACTTTAGTCATTGCATATCAATTATATTACCCCGGACAGTTAGACCGTTTTAGCTTCCGGTATCAAAACCTCCGATATCAATAGAGGCTGGATTTCTGATAAAGATACTACCAAAAATTATTTTACAAAAACTATCAAAAGGGTCTTGACAAATGCCACAGGTAGAGTACAATGGTAAAAAGTGGGTAATGGTGGTGAAATTTCCCTATGTTTATCGGCCAATTTGACTACCGAATAGATGAGAAAGGCAGGGTGCCAATTCCCCCCAAATTCAGGACTGAAGAACTGAAAAAAGAGGGAGTAGTCCTTTGCCCCGGTTTTGAAAAATACATCGCCATTTATACCCTCCCAGAATGGAACAAACTGTCTGATTTGCTGACATCTTCTAATATTACACCCAGCAAGATGAGAATACTAAACCGGTCAATTTTTTCCAATGCCTTTAACGCGGAAACAGACTCCCAGGGAAGGATTGTGATTCCCCCTTACCTCAGACAATATGCTGATATTGGAGACGAGGTGGTCATTGCCGGGGTAAAAACTCATATGGAGATGTGGAACAGACAGCAGTGGGTTACTCAAATGGCTGACCACATGGAAGAAGCCCGGCTTATTATGGACACCATAGAAAGACGCTGAAAAGCACCGGTATACATCGACATACCGGACGGGTTTATAGATTCAAATTCCGGCTGATACAGGACCGGAAAGGACAACCGAAAAAGACATGGAAGTATTGACGTCGGCTACACATATTCCGGTATTAGCCCGAGAGGTTATAAAAAACCTGGCGGTCCAGCCAGGGGGGCGCTATATTGACTGCACTCTGGGGTCCGGGGGTCATGCCCAGGCAATAATGGAGCACAGCACACCGGGCGGGCAACTGCTGGGGATCGACGCTGATCCGGATGCCATCCAAACCGCCCGGGCACGTCTGAAATCATACGAAAATTCCATTAGACTGGTCAACGACAACTTTAGTAATCTGCGGGATATCTGCATCAGGTATGATTTCTTTCCTGTCCACGGTATTCTATTCGATCTGGGGCTTTCGTCTCCTCAACTGGATGTTGAAGGCCGGGGCTTCAGTTTTCAACATGATTCACCGCTGGACATGCGTTTCAGTCCTTCGCAGAAATTTTCAGCAGCAGATATAGTGAACAGCTATTCCGAAGCTGAACTGGGCCGGATCATCAGGGGCTATGGGGAAGAGATCAATTCCCGCATAATAGCCAGGAGAATTGTCCAGAGCAGACCGATCGGCACTACCACGGAACTGGCCGGGATAATCGAAAAGGCAGTCGGCGGAAGGCACGGAAAGATTCATCCGGCAACTCGGACATTCCAGGCCCTGCGCATCGCTGTCAACCAGGAAATGGAAAACCTGGAATCGGCCCTCAACCAGGCAATCAGCCTCCTCGGCTTCGGCGGTAGAATCGTCATTATCAGCTATCATTCCCTGGAAGATAGAATAGTGAAACATTTTATGCAGAGAGAGTCCAGGAATTGCATCTGTCCGCCGGAAGTTATGAAATGCGCCTGCGGGCATAAAGCCAATGTCAAAATAGTCACCCGGAGAATTATTACACCCTCCTTCGGTGAAGTCGAACTGAATCCGAGAAGCCGGAGCGCCCGGCTCAGAGCGGCAGAGCGCATCATTACACCCACGGAGCAATATGAACAGGCAGTTGAGCAGTTGAATTGTTCTCTGGGTGTGGTGACTCAGGGATGGAGAAGACCAGCCCTGATAGAAAAGCTGCGTAAAACTTTTCTATCGCTTCAAAGAAAAGGTTAGTCCCCGGTTATCATTTTTAATTACCGCTTCAAGCGATTAACTGTTGAACTAAAGCTTAGATATCAGCAAGTGAAAGAGCCATTGCCAACTCCATCGCTGGATTACACCTATTTGAATTAATGAAGTTGAATCACGGACGGCGTAAAGACCAGCCGGCATTATTCCCTAAGGGTCTGTTGAAATAGGAGATAGGGAATGTCTCTCTCAACTGAACAAATCAAAGCCATCGCCTCCCGCGCAGCTGCAACTGCAATCCAGGGCTCATCTCTCCCACCGGGCGTCCGCGAAATTCACACAAGCGAAATAAAGGCTGGTGATTGCATCGATAATGTGGCATGCTCGGACCATAACATGTTATGTGCAAGCCATGTTACGGACAATCCCCAGATAGTTATAGAAGCTCTCAAACAAGGTAAAAGCCTGGATACTACTCGTGGAGAAGGTCTCGTAGGGGACATGGGTACATCAGGTTTATATTTTTCAGCGGTTCCTCAGCTATGGATGGGCCGGGCGAGGTCGAAGTGGACGTTCCTTAATGAAA
>JAQULX010000343.1 GCA_028718465.1 Dehalococcoidales bacterium
GACGCTCTTCCGATCTCGTCGAGGAAGCTCTGGCCGCTTTCCGGGGGGCTATATTACAGACTCCACCGATGTACAGCGCCGTTAAATACTGCGGGAAGCCCCTTTACCGTCTGGCCCGGTCGGGCATAGAGGTTGAGCGAAAAAGCCGCCCGGCGCATATCTACAGCCTGGAGATAATCGACTGGCAGCCGCCGGTGGTGACTTTAGAAATCGTTTGCGGCAAGGGGACCTATATCCGCTCTCTGGCTCACGACCTCGGGGAGAAGCTGGGGTGTGGAGCGCAAATGATAAGTCTGGTTCGGACAAAAGTGGGCCCTTTCAGCATCGAAGACGCCTTAACCCTTCCTCAAGTCGAGGAAGCTTTCCAGATGGGGAATGGAGAGCAGTGCTTTTATCCACCGGACTATGTCCTGGCCTCGTTTTCGGCACTGGTGGTGAATGAAGAACAGCAGTGTTTGCTTTGCCACGGCTCTCCGATTGACTCCAAACTGGACCGGGGGGCCGGTTCTGCCGATATCAAGCCCGGCCAGTGCTGCAGGGCTTATACTGGGGATGGAAATTTCCTGGGTATGGTCAGGTATGAAACTGATTTGAAGTGGCACCCTGAGAAAATATTCTTGAAAGGGTGCTGTGGATGAGCGGCCTGTTCCCGCTTGCCTCTCCCTATAAGTGTATGCTATTCTCAATCGGGAAGGTGATAGATGGTTCATGATTTTCATACTCATACCTCGTTAAGCGACGGCGACCTTTCGCCTATTGAAATGGTCCGCCGGGCAGTAGTCAACGGCTACTCTACGATCGCCCTGACCGATCATGCCGCGGTCGGGGATATGCAGCGGATTATCCCTGAAGTCATCCAGGTCTGTGCCATGGCGCGCAACTACTGGAAAATCCTGGCCATCCCCGGGATTGAATTGACCCACGTTCCTGCCCAGGCGATTGCCGATACAGCCAAAAAAGCCAAAGAGCTGGGAGCCTGGATTGTGGTGGTCCACGGAGAGACGATCGTGGAACCGGTGGAAAAAGGCACCAATCTGGCTGCTCTAAACAGTCCTCACGTTGATATTCTGGCCCATCCCGGTTTCATTACCCTTGAAGAGGCTGAACTGGCGGCAGCCAGAGGCATCTTCCTTGAAATCACTGCGAGGAAGGGGCATTCCCTGACCAATGGACATGTTGCCAAACTAGCCCGGCAGGCGGGGGCCAAGATGCTGGTTGATTCCGATTCTCATTCTGAAAGAGACCTGCTGACCGATTCCTTCGCCAGCGCTGTTATTCGCGGCTCCGGGTTGGACGATTCAGTCTGCCGGGAGGTCCTTGCGGAGAATCCGGAAATCCTGTCTAAAAAGGTCATGGGAATGTTCTTGATCTGAGAAAAGCACGTTGATAATCAGCCGGTTAACCAGTAAACTTATGATATAAGACAATCGAACATCTGCTGGGGGAGCTGGAAGGCTGAGAATCCCAATCGGGATGACCCTTTGAACCTGGCCTCGATAATGCGAGCGTAGGGAAATGATTGTAACCAGAAGTATCCTGTCCAGCTTCTGGTTTTTTATTGGCTTTCAGCCTAACCGGCAGGTTTTTAATAAATCTTATTACTGGAGGTAAATATGTTACCGGAAATAGGTAAGGTTGACCGGGCCAGCTTTGATCGAATTATCTTTCCCCGCCTGGGGAAAAAGGACACTACAGTCCTGATAGGGCCCCAGCACGGCGTGGATGCAGCCGCAATTGAACTTCCAGATGGCAATGTACTTGTCATCAAAGAGGACCCCACTTTCGGTCTGCCGGTATTAATGCCCCATTTCGGCTGGGCTATCGTGCACATCTGCGCCAGCGATGTGGCCTGTCTGGGCGTCAAACCGCGCTACCTTTCCATCAGCCTGCTGCTGCCTCCGGGGACTCAGGACAGCACTCTGGAACATATCTGGAAAGAAGTACACCAGGAATGCGAGAAACTGGATATCGCCGTGGTGGGAGGCCATACCGGTATCTATCCCGGCATCGCCTATCCTTTGAATGGAGGATGCACGATCATCGGCCTGGGAGCCAGGTCCCAGCTTACTCCGGCCAGTAATGCCCGGACCGGCGACCGTGTCATTATGACCAAAGGCCCTGCCATCGAAGCTGCCGGCATCCTGGCTTATCAGGCGGAAGAAGCCCTGCGGAAACAGCTTGGCGATGAGGTCCTTGAAAAAAGTAAAAGCCGTTTCTTCCAGATGACAGTGGTCAAGGATGCGCTCACAGCCGGTCCCAACGCGCATGCCATGCATGATGCGACCGAGGGAGGGCTGCTGAACGGGGTTTATGAGATTGCCGCCGCTTCCCGGAAGGGAGTCACCCTGTATGAAGACCGCATCTTTATTCCTGAGGAGATCCAGGCTGTCTGTGATTATTTCAAAATCGACCCGTTGATTTCCATCAGTGAAGGCACGCTGCTGATCGCAGCTTCTCCGGATAAGGCAGGCCAGGTTATCCAGGACCTGCAGCAGAATGACATCAAGGCCTGGGATATTGGGGAGGTCACTGAGGATGAGAGAGTATTCGTGAGGCGAGACGGCCGGCGGGAGGAGTTGAAGCCGGTCGCTGTCGACCCCTTCTGGGCTGCCTATTTCAGTACTTTAGGAGGGCAAAATGGCTGAATCACAGGATAGAGAAAAAATTCTGGGTAATCTGGTCTCCGCCGTCGCCAGGCTGGAAAAGTGTCAGGAGTTTGCCGCCCTGGTCCCGGAAGTCAGGGTCAATCTGGTCTACGCTCTGCCCGGAGCCAGAACACGGGAAGACGTGGCGGCAGTGGAAGGCCGCATTACCGCCGTGCGAGGTTTTCCCCGCGCCTCCGGCCTGCCCGGTTTTGGGGTTTCGGACCATATGGCCAGACTGATTATTGAAATTCGCAAGTATGATCTGGCTATCAATGCCGGGGTCAACTTCAAATGCGATAAAAAGATCATTGAAATAGTGAAAGAATATTGCTCCCGGCGCAACCTGCTCTTCGGCTGGATAGACCGCAGCCAGGAGCCGCAGGAAATAATCGAGCAGGACGGCGTCTCAATGCCCTGGAAGATCAAGCAGTTGGTTGAACGGTCGCAGGGAGTACCGCGCCTGTTCTATGAAGGGGATGGATGGGGAAAAGAGCCTCTCTTTATCGCGGTAGGCCGGAATGCTGTGGAAGTCGTCGAGATCGCTGTAGATATAGCGTTGTTATACAGGGACAGGACTGCGCGTAGCCCTGAATAGTTAGCTTTGATTTTACACTATCAGCCTTCCGGGATAAAAAAGGAACGGATGGCTGTGGAATGGCAGTATAATAAATCAGGACTTGCCTGCTGAGGCAGGCAAGTCCTGATAATATTTTGCTATATCGCCTATTCCCAGGTTGCCAGGGCTGCAACCTGGTCTCCTTCGTCCATTCTCATGATGATTACCCCCTGGGTAGTGCGGCCCAGGATAGGGATGCCGCCGCCGGTCTCGTCCTTTAACGGCGTGGAAATGACCTTGCCGTCTTTGGAGATGATCATCAGTTGCTGGGTTTGCAAAACGAGCTGGGCTGCGGCGACCAGGCCGGTCTTTTCCGTAACCTTCAAGGTCTTGATGCCGACGCCGCCCCGGCTCTGCTTCTTATAATTTTCAATGGAGGTAAGTTTACCGTAGCCGTTGATTGTTACTACCAGAAGGTAAGCATCAGGGACAACTACGGACATGCTGACAACCTGATCGACCTCGTCGAGGCGGATGCCTCGCACACCGCCGCTGGTCCGTGAGCTGCTCCGTAAAGTTTTAACAGAGAAGCGGATGGACTGGCCCTGTTCGGTGATCAGCACCACGTCATCTGCATCTGTGGCCAGACCGGCTGCCACCAGCTCGTCTCCTTCCTCCAGGTCCATGGCAATAATGCCGCTGCTACGGATCGAATCAAAGAACTCCAGAGATGACTTCTTGATCTCGCCCTTTTCGGTAGCCATCAGCAGGAAATGGTTCGGTTTGAAATCAGTGACAGAAACGACTGCGGTCACCCTCTCGCCTTCAGTGATGGGGAAAAGATTGACAATAGCCAGTCCCTTGGCAGTACGGGAAGCATCCGCCGGGATCTCATGACATTTTAAATGGAATACCTTTCCCCGGTTGGTAAAGAAGAGGAGACTATCATGGGTGTCGCCTACCA
>JAQULX010000344.1 GCA_028718465.1 Dehalococcoidales bacterium
CGAAACAACCGCATGAAGCTCCCGTTCCGCAGGCAAGGCTGCAGAAATTCGCTACAATGAAGCTGGCAGTCAGCGCCATGCTGATACCGGAAGCGAGTCTGGAAAAAACGCCAAGAATAAGCAGGCTCCCGATGATGAGCTCAATCCAGGGTAAAAACACGCCGAACAACTGAGCCAGGTTTTCCGGTAGGATATTATAGCTTGTCACCAAACTCACGAAGTTGTCGGGATTAGAAATTTTGCCCAGGCTGGCGGCAATAAAAATTCCGCCGAGAGTAAGACGGAGAAAAAGCAATAGCCCCTGATTATTGACCAGTTGTTTGAAACGAATGACACTTATTACCTCCTTTTGAGACCACAATTTAGATATGGGCTTTAACGCTTATACAATTCAGCGAATTCTTCTGAACAATAAGAAACCGACCTTGTGGCCGGATTCACTATTGGCTCAGCGTAGCCCAAGTGACCAAAATAAAGACTACGCCTCCCCACCACCGCGACTTCAACATAGCCCTGTTGCTATACGCAGACTATATAAATCGTGGCTAGTTTAGCATCTTCCTTTGAAGGAGGTCAATCAAAAACTAAAGCAATTTATAAACTTCTAACAAATTTTTATTAAGATTTCATAAAGGAGTTTTCCTTTCTCAGCAATCACCCTCCTATTCCGCCCATTCCCATTATGTAGACTCTTTAGGAAGAAAGGAGGCTTTTTGATTAACTGAGTTCATCCCTCGGTCTGAGGGGTAATAAACGAGCTATTATGCAGGTAATAATCAAGTAGGAGTGAATTAGCTTCTTTCCATGCTTTTGATAAGCTTAGCAAATGTGTCTACCCGTTGGGTCTGTCCTTTTTCTTCGGCATCCTGTTTCTGCTTTTGGAGCACTGGTAAAAATTCCACGGTGGTAGAGAAGCAGGGGCAGGATTCGCAGATAGTCTCGTATTCGCAGGGGACGCCGTCCGGCCGGGTGCAGTAGCCATTACCAAGCATCCGCCAGTGATCCTGACGCAGCCGGCGCATCTGAGCTCCTTCGACCAGGGCGGGTTGGCGATTCAATAAGTCCACCCGGTTGCAAAGCTCCTCCAGGTGCTCGCTTACCTGAGAGTATTCCTGCTGGACAGTCCGGTTGCCGATCCTGGCATAAACCATGGTCATGGATAATGACCGATGCCCCAGAAGAGCGGCGATGCTCTCCAGAGGCATTCCCCGATTGATGGCCAGGGTAGCCAGGGTATGTCGAAGCCGGTGCGGTGAGATGTGTTCATTGATGCCGGCTGCCTTCCTGACACGTTCGACGGCAAGAGCCACTTTGCCTCTCCTGAGCCGATAGCCGTGCGAAGCAAATAGGAAGTCATAAGGTTTCTTCGGCGAGCTTTGTTTGATCCATTCGTCCAAGAGGTCTTTTACCTCAGGATGAAGTGGTATATATCTGTCGTTATGCATCTTACCCAGGGGTACACGAAGCCAGTAATTCTCACCGATTTGGACCATGCAGTCGGCGGTAAGGTCAAGGAATTCACCCTGGCGCATCCCTGTCATGATAAGAGTGATACAACACAGCCGGGTAAACAGGTCAGGATGAGCTCTTGCCGCCTGCAGGAATTTCGCCGCGGCTATTTCATCCAGAAATTTCGGAGAGGGTCTGTCCAATATAGGGAAGTCCCCGGGGAATACGAGTACTCGCTTGGGGGCCTCCGGCCACTGCCACTCCGAGATGCGGATAAAGAAATAATACAAAGCAGCAAGGAAGTGATATCTGGTCGCCGGCTGAAGTACGTCTCCAGGGCCGTTTGATTTATGCTGGAGAGGCGCCCAGCGTATGTATTCTTTAAAGGCTTCGATATGACAGCGCTGAATGTGCTCGATTCTGGTTATCTCTGGATTCGTGTGGGCCAGCCAGGAGAAAAAACGGAATAGACGTGTCTTTTCCTGGTAGACTGAATCAGGACGGAGAGACAAGGACATCTGCTGGAGGTAGCGCCGGACAGTGGCGGCGATATCAGTCGGGACATTTCTCCATTGTCTATCAAAACTAATCCTGCGTGTACTGCGATTCAATTGAGGTAAGACTCCCATGTGAAAAAGAACGTTTTGAATACTCGATAACCGGATACCCCACCGGTACGGCAGTCCGTGCAATAACTTTCGATTCCTGGTCGTTAATCCTGCATATGCCACACGTAGTTGTTCGATAAAGATATTCAAATCATCAAGAGTGAGAGCTTGCACCGGTTTCTGAGACCATATCATCAGACTGAGAAGGGCGCGAAACTGATCTTTGATAGTCGGCTCACGGTATCCCAGCCGGGAAGCTACTTTCTCATACAGATGGTAGGTTTCGCGTTCCATCAGCCGAATCGCCATCTGGAATAGACGAGGCCTCGGCATGAGGACATATTCCAAAGGCATGGGTAAAAGACGGCGTAGAAACAGATAGTTCATGAAGCTACGCTCCTTGCAATCACAGTGTTGTTGCTCCTCTACAGAGAGGGTAAGCCAGAGATGGGGATCAGGGAATTTACTGAGGAATCGCCTGGCTCCTCGCTCAAATATACGGATCTCATGAGGGATTCTTGAATAACCAGCCGCTTTCAAGTATGACATGTAGCTGGTTACCAGACAGTCGTGATATGAAGTAAGTTCTTCTTTAGATTTGCTCGTCGTAAGCAGGTTACTTTCGAGGGGCAGATCAAGCGTGGACCTGTCCAGAGTTAATTGACTATTCATCGGTTGGCCCTCCGGAAAACAGGCTGTCTGAAACCCGAAGATATTCTTGCTGTAGCTCGCGGGGACAAAGGTGGAGATAAATCCTGGTCGTGGTAATGTTGCGGTGCCCGGCCTGTGCTTGCAGGGCTTCGAGAGACATGCCTCCCTGCCTTAGCTTCGTAAAACAGGTATGGCGCAGACGATGGCATTGGATACCGGGCGTATTTGCCTTCTCTCGGTGATATTCGATGATGGTATCCAGAGCGCCTACGGTCATCGGCAGACCCCTGTTTCGTCCTTTCATGACCAGGAATACCCGATCGGAGCTGCTGGCTGGCCTTTCTTTGTTCAGATAGCTGATCATCTCCTGCAGGCCGGTATCCGATATGGCGACCACCCTCCGGTGACCTCCCTTTCCTTCCTTCACCGTCAAGGTGCGTTGACCGAAGTCGATATCCTCCAGAGCAAGCTTCAGAACCTCTGATTTTCTAAGACCGGCCAGCAGCATCAGCAGGATCATGGCCTTGTCTCGATGAAAGCGCATCGAATCGATGAATGGGCTGATCTCTTCAGGGTCAAGGGGCCTGGGTAAAGTCTCTGGCGCTCTGACAAGAGGTGTGGTGGTAGGTCTGCCGTACCAATTGCCCCACGAAGTCTTTCGCCTGACCAGGCCTCGTGGAATAGGGCTCGTTTTGAGCGGGAGGTCATTATAGACGCTGAGATACTCGTAGAAACCGGTGACCGCGGCAAGCCGCCGTTTGATTGTCCGGTTGGAGAGACCGGGTCCCTTGATGGAGAGACCATCGGTGCGGCCCTGCCGATTACTTGTCGCCTGCTGGCTTTCGATGAAGGCAAGGATATCGAGCGGAGTGATCTCCAGTACCGGCTTCTGAATCGAGTTCAGGAAGACCTGAAGATCGTAGCCATAGCTTATCACGGTATTAAGCCGGCATCGATCTCTGACGAATTTGAGATAAGCGTCTGCTTCGGGCATTTCCAGAGAGATATTCACAACTCCATCCACCACCTCCCTCTTAAGTCGATAGCTCAACGGTAATCCTCCTTGTGCTCTTATTTTTCTTGTTTCAATTTACCATTCTCCCGGGGGGGATTACCGACATAATAGCTAGCTCTTGAAATATCTCAATTTGTATTTTTGTTACACAATGAAGCTAGAAACACACATAAAAACGCACCTTAACAACTGAATATGAAAGCCTAACCTTGAACGCTTGCCCCATGATGGCAAATAAGCTCAATAAGGGGGTCAAGCGATGGTAACGATGACAACAGTATCAGCACCGCTTAACGGCGATAACAGTAATCCTCAAGGGCATTGTGGCCGGTGCGGTAAGATTTGGGTATTAAATGAGAGGCAGGGCGTTTGTCCGTGGTGTGGTAAGCCCGCAAGCTGTATAACAGCCACGTCAAAGCCCCGCCATGTAAAGTCTAG
>JAQULX010000345.1 GCA_028718465.1 Dehalococcoidales bacterium
CTGCCAGTTCACGTTCCCTCCGGTATTTTGTCCTCCATCCCATCCTAAATAAGCACTGGTAATCAGCCCCAGGATGATGGCAATAGGTATCACCATAAGAATGCGGAAAAAAGTGGTCAACCTGTTTAGCGGGCGGTCCGGATAATCGATGCTTAAGGTTGCCGGATAATTGGACGGGCTTGCCGGACTAGACGAAATTGTAGACATAGTAATACCTCCTCAAGGTTTACTTTCTATAATTATATATTCCCTTAGAAAGGTTGTTAATAGTCTTTCGGCCAGTACGTGACAGGTCAACCGGCTAGTTCTGCGGTTTACGGCGCGGACTACCCAGCAGGGAAGCAAATATGCCGGTAAAGCAAAGAATGGCGAAGATGGTGAAAGCCATATTGGCGCTGGACAGGAAAGCCGGATAGTTTTCCGGCATAATCACCACCCGGCCGATAATCATCGCCATTATCACCATGGTAATGCCCATGCTGAGTGTCTGGCCTATAGTCCTCATGGTGCTGGTGAGGGACGAAGCCACCGCATAGTATCTCGGCTGAATTGAACTCATTATTGCGTTCGTATTGGGAGGTACGAACAGTCCGAATCCCAGCCCTAAAATCCCCAGGGCCACCAGTATTTGCGCCAGCGGAGTATCATTATTCAGGAAGGACAGGAGAAGCAGCCCGGCACACAAAAACGCCATGCCGACAGAAGCGACCAGGCGCGGTTCTATCTTATCGGAAAGCCTGCCGGTAAAGGGCGCCACGGCGGTCTGGATAACCGGCTGCATTATCAGCAGCAACCCGGCCTGGTCCGGGCTGAAGCCCTTGATATACTGCAAATATAAATTCAGCATGAAGGCAACGGCCGAGGTAGTGCTGTAGGTAATAATAGAAGCCAGGTTAGCCGTAACGAAAGGCCTGTTGCCCCTGAACATGTTTACATCAAGTATGGGGCTTATGGTCCGGTCTTCCCAGCAGAAGAACAAATACAGCCCGGAGATTCCCGCCAGGATAAGCACCGCACCGGATATATGGGGAAGATGGGAGAAGCCCAGCATGACAGCTACCAGGGCCAGCCCGAAAATAAATGCTCCGGTATAATCAAATTTCTCACCCCGGCACTCCGCCCACTCCCCTTTTACCTTCCATAAGAGAAGTACCAGTATAAACAAGCCGAAAGGCAGGCTGAAAATAAAAATACTTCTCCAGCTCCATACAGAATGTTCGGTCAGCAGTCCACCCACCAGCGGACTGACCGATAGCCAGGCATATACTGAGGAAATATAGATGCCGAGCGCCCGCCCTCTCTCTTTAGCCGGAAACACAATGGTCAGCATAGCCACGATAGTGCCGGCGATCATAGCTGTCCCTATTCCCTGAATGGAGCGGCAGACAATCAACATTATAATAGAGTTGGAAAACGCCGCTATGATTGCGATAGTTAAAAACAGGATGATGCCGAAGGCGAATACTTTTTTCAGTCCGATAATATCCGCGATCCTGCCTGCCGGCACTGAAAAGATGGCCGTAAACAGGATAAATGAGGTAAATACCCAGTTCAGGAGAATAGCATCAGCATTAAATTCCTGGCCGATTACAGGAAGAGCCACATTTAGAGAAGTAGTCATAAAGGCAGAAATACTGCCTACTAATACGGCAATAATGAGAATTACTTTGCGTACGCTGCTGTTTACCGGTGATGCCAAACTAGAGGAATCCATTCAGGCAAGCTTTCTCCTGCCGATTCAGGCAAATAATACTGGTTAAGATTATGTACTCTATTCCGTATTCTGTCAAAGTGACCTGTTAAGATATTTATTGCATTCAGGCATAATTTTGTATAAATATATAGTGATTCGTGCTCCTTTTTTAACTTTTGTTTTACGATGCACCTCTAATATGCGCTAATTATCACAGCATCTGAAATAAGGAGAGATGATTTATGGAAAAACCGGTAAAGCTATTAGAGCCGGGTAAAATCGGCAAGCTGGGAATCAAGAACCTGGTCATTGCGGCCCCCCTGGGAATGGGATTCAATTTTGTCACGAAACCATCGGGTTTCGTGACCGATCGTTTGACAGCCTGCAATGAAGCCCGGGCAAAGGGAGGAGTGGGACTGATCCAGTTGAATACATCTGCTGTAGCCAGGCCTTACTCAACATCCCTGTTATTCGGACAGGGAGTCCTGGGATTAAGGACTGATGACCATATCCCGGGCGCCCAGAAAATGACCAGATCAAGTTCGCCGGTCAACCAACTCTACCAGATCAATGACTTTACCCTTGTCCTTATCCGGCAGAACTTTCCGGAAGTTGTCCTTGCAGTAGGGACAGGCAGTGACCAGCAAATCGGCGCCGGTAGCCTCGAATTCCTTGATTCTTTCCTTCGCTGTCCATTCCGGCATGTCGGGCATATAGTTGCCGAGAGTACGGGCTCCGCAGCAGAAGGAGTTAGCCCTGTTCCTCTCCATCTCGACTAACTTGACGCCGCTCAGGGCCGAAATCACTTCTCTGGGTGCGTCATAGATTCCCAACCCGCGGCCCAGATAGCACGGGTCATGGTAACTGACTTTCACGGCAGCGCCATTCTTGCTCTTCAGTTTGCCGGCCCTGAAAGCCTCAGCCAGCAACTGGCTGATATGCTGTCCTTTTATGGGATTATAATCAGAGACGATTTCAGGATATCTCTTCCGGATGAACTCCTGGCAGTGGGGATTCAAGAAGGTAAACGTCTTGCCGCTAAGCTCTTTCATGGCTTTCCACTGGTCCTCCACCAGAGGAGCTAACTGGTCCCAGTAGCCGAAATCATAGAGAGTCGACCCGCAGCAGCCTTTTTCGGCAAACGTTGCGGCAGGTTCTCCGATCTTCTCCAGCACACCGGCAGCAGCTTCGGCAATCTGATTCTGAGCCGGGGTATGGAAACATTCAGCAAAGATGATGGTATCAGCTTTCGCTTCATTAATTTTTGCCGGGAGCTTGAAATCGCTCTTATGTCCGAAGTCACCGGTATCCTTGACTTCAGCCGCTATCTTCCTGGCCCTCCCTTCAGGAATAAAACCCAGTTTCACACCTTCATATCTGGCCAGACGGACAATATCCAGCGGATTGGCGTAGGGAGCTTGCGAGCGGATGATGCCGCAGCGGGAATCGCAGGCCGCGCAGGAAGTACAGGTCTACAGCAGTTCGGCTAACTGTTGAGTGAAGTCGAGCTGCTTGTGGGCCAGGCCTTTGATCATATACATGAGGCCGCCTCCGCAAAAAGCAAAACATTCATCGCGGGAATAGATAGGACACAGAGCGTAAGTTTCCGGCCACTCCGCATAGGTGCATCCGGCGCACTTGATGCACAGGGAAGCTGCTCCCTGAACGTCCTGTAAAGTATTAGTTATTTTCATAGATCTTCCTCCTTAAATAACTGTACGCCGGGATTAAGAATATTATTCGGATCGAAGGTCTTTTTGATCTTCTTCAGAGCTTCGTAGTAGCCATTAGTCATCTGGATTGTGCGGAATTCCGCCTTATGGCGCATGGGGGTGGCTCCGTACTTTTCCATGGCAGTGGTAAACATTCTCTTATAGGTCTCTCTGACCCTGTTTATCGCGGCATCATCATCAGGATTCGGGAAGCAGAAAATACGGAAGAAGATCGAGCGTCCGGAGTCGAACGGCTGAGAGTAGTAACAGACCGGCCTGACGCCGCATTTACCTAATTCTTCAACCGCGTATTTTTCCATCTTTTTGACCTCACTGGGCTCGGTAAGCATAATCCAGACCATATACCGACCAAGGCCGAAGAAGGTTGGCTCGATTTGATGATACTTTCCGTACAGAATTTCCCAGCCCATCTTGGCGACAGGCATAATTTTTTCCGCTTCCTCAGGAGGGATAGCTCTGCCGTTATATTTCCGGGCTACCCTGGCGATGACTTTCTCATGAGCAACCATGGTTTCTTCATAGCCGGACATGAATGTAGTAACGATATTGTAGGGTTTACCCTCCGGCGCGACCCTGGGATCGCCAAGCAGATGGGGAGGCAAGGTTGCTCCAGGTTTGGAGACATCCACGGCAAAAGCCTCATAATTGCCCCAGTGCCAGATAATGCAGTGCTCGGGAATGTTATTGTTCAAAAGGTCCTTAACAAAATCAACGGAATCGGCATAAGTGTC
>JAQULX010000346.1 GCA_028718465.1 Dehalococcoidales bacterium
ATCTTTCGGCGTATTGCCTTACTATTGAAGAGGGGACCCCGTTTGCCTTGCATGTCCCGGCTGATTTGCCGGAAGAGGACAAACAGGCTGACTGTTATGACCTGATGAGAGGTATTCTGAAGGGCAACGGTTTTAGTCACTGCGAAATTTCTAATTTTGCACTGCCCGGGCGTCAATGCAAGCACAATTTGAACTACTGGCGGGGGGGAGATTATCTGGGGCTGGGACCTGCCGCTGCATCTCATATGAAAGGCAGAAGATTGAAAAACGAAGCGAGCCTGGATAAATATCTTGAAAACCCGCTGAACATTAATGCCGAAGAAGAAGAGCTGGATATAGCCGGGAAAGTTTCTGAGGAGGCTATGTTGCGCCTCAGGTTATTGGAGGAGGGCATCGACATTAGCGAGATGGCTCTAAGATACGGCGAAGAGAAAGTACGACAACTGGCGGAAGATCTTACAGCCATGTTCAGCAAAGGGATGCTTTTAAGAGATGGAGATAGATACCGTCTCCCCCATGATAAAGCATTGGTGTCAAATAGTATACTGGCACAGGTGCTCAGTTAGCTATCGGTTACCAGATGCCCGGAATCAGTATCTTACGCTCCACAGGATAATCGGGGAAGTGGCTGTAGTACCATTCCTGGTGTGACCTGGCGCGTGGTGCGAGGTTGGCAATGGTCCAGATGGCGAAACTCAGCCCTGCCAGCGACCATGTTGCCAGCGCCCATCCGCACCAGATCAATATCTCTCCCAGATAATTGGGGCACGAAATCCATTTGTACAACCCGCCGTAGGGGATTTTATAACCCTTTTCGCCCGGCCTGCGTAATTGTTTCAAGACATAGTCGGATTGGCGGTTGACAACGAACCCGGCTATGAAGACTATTGTACCGATAATGAACCTTGTATCTGTCAGCCACTGGCTGGGATATCCCCCCGATAATGCGAAGACATACACTCCATTCAGAGTGGCGTTCATGAAGTTAAAGAAAACGCCGGAGAGTATCACTGAAAGTGGCATATCAGTATTGGAACTCTGGAGGCTGAAGGGATAGATAAATGCACGGTGAACATAATGAGATTCCCAAAATATGAGAAAGCATATGGCTGGTAGTGCGACAGGGGCGCTGCCCAGCAGGAAACAAAGGATTATAATTAAGGGTGACCATATCTCCATAAGCACCCATCCCAGCCTGCTGTTGAGAGAAGGCCCCCATCCGCTATTTAAATGGCGTCCATACGGGGCTGTGATAAAAAAAAGCATGACGAAGATTACCAGTGACAGTGACATCCATATAATCAGGACCATGTTGTATAGGGGATCGGTTGTCATTCGATCTTCCTTAAGTACCCGTGTTCTTTAAACCATAATACTGTGTCCCTTATCGTATCCTGTAATGGACGCGGATGATATCCAAGCTCAGCGGTTGCTTTCTTATGCAGCATTTCACGATTGCTGTCGACAGTCTGCAATGAAACTGAGGTATAGAGAGGGCGTTTGCCTGTAAGATGTGCAGAAAATGAGATGGCAGGTGCACATGCCTTGGCGATGAACATAGGGCAAATAAACGTTGTGGCCCTGGCCCCGCTGACTTCCGATACCATGCAGGCCAGTTCTTTAAGGGAAAGCCAGTGTCCGGAGAGCAGGTATCTTGAACCGGCCGGTGCCAGTTGAGCGGCTTTGATGGCACCGTAAGCCACATCCCGTGCATCCACCCAGTCAAATCCTCCGTTGACCAGAAACTGCAGTTTACAGGTCGCCATCTGTATAATCGCCTGTCCGATATGAGAAGGACGGCAATCAAAAGGCCCTACGACCGCTGTCGGATTGATGATAACGGCGTTAAGTCCTTCTTTCACAGCCTGACGTACTATTTGTTCTCCAGCAGCTTTAGAACAATCATAAGCCGGGGCTGTTTTGGTATTCACAAAGTCGCGTGATTCGTCTAAGGGTATGTCAAAAGGTTCCTGTTGCAAAGCGTGAATTGAGCTGAAATGAATGAGCCGTTTGACGCCCGCCTTCAGGCAAGCCGCCACAACATTATGAGTACCTTCCACGTTAACGGCTGAGCATATTGACCAATCATTCATCTTCAGGGATATATGACCGGCAAGATGATATACCTGCTCTGCTCTCTGGAAAGCTTTCTCAAGAGAAGATAGATCGAGTATATCGCCCTTCACCAGATCAATTCGCAATTCATCCAGGCCGGTGTTATTACGGTGGGAGAGTGCCCTGACATCCTGACCCGAAGCAATAAGTGCACTGACGAGATTGATGCCAAGGTGGCCGGAAGCTCCGGTTACTAATATTTTCATATGGATATTGCAGGCACAGGATACAAAAAGACTTATGAAGTCTAACCATGAGGAACTGTATTTGTCAATTCTTCATATGCGCCGGTAGCATACGAGTGAGAATAATTGATAATTATACCTGCATGTTGGTATCATAAATGCCATGCTGAACAAACATAAATCCAATCTCGATAAAATTTTTCATCCGCGTAGCGTGGCCATCGTCGGTGCGTCACCTGATAGCAACCCCCCATTTGCATTTCAAGTTATACAGGCACTTAGAGAAAATGGATTCCCTGCAATATATCCGGTAAACCCCCGTCGCAGTGAGGTCTTAGGGTTGCCTTGCTATTCGACAATATCTGATATACCGGGCAAGGTAGACCACGTACTTGTCAGTATAGCAGCATCCAAAGCGCTGGAATTGCTGGACGATTGCGCCCGCAAAGGGGTTAACTCCGTTCATTTCTTTACGGCCGGCTTCAGTGAAAGCGGAGAAAGGGAAGGTATTGAGTTAGAAAAGAAGATGCTGGAAAAAGCCCGGTCGGGCGGTTTCAGGATAATCGGACCGAACTGCACCGGCCTTTATGTACCGAAGGCTAAGTTCATACCGTCCCCCTCTGTTCCGGTCGAGCCCGGGAGGGTTGCATTTATTTCACAGAGCGGAGGACATGCCGAGCAGATGCCCAGGCATGCCGGTACCAGGGGTATCCGGTTCAGCAAGGTTATCAGCTATGGCAATGCTATTGATATCGATGAGTGTGAGCTGCTTGAATATCTTGCAGGTGATGATGAGACAGAAATCATTTCTATCTATATAGAAGGGGTGCGTGACGGCAAGCGGTTTGCCGAGCTGTTGAAAGAAGCCGCAGCGAAGAAGCCGGTTGTTATATATAAGGGCGGTATTACCGATGCCGGATTGCGTTCCGCTCAGGGGCATACAGCAAGTCTGACATCGTCAGTAAAGGTATTTCAGGCGCTCTGCCATCAGACCAATGCCATTATGGTTAATGATATTCATGAGATGGTCGATGTTTTGGTTGCTTTGAGTTTTGCCACACCTTATCCCACGGGGAAAGGGGTAGGGGGTTTGGGACAGGGAGGGGGCGCGACCGTGCAGCTCAGCGACCTGACGGAAACTGCCGGTTTAAAATTTCCGACATTGACCAATAAAATTGCAGATGAATTGCGTACATTTCTTGTCCTTGTCGGGGCTATCATCGGGAACCCGCTGGATGCTTCCAATCTGGTCGATCCGCAGACCATCTATCGCACAATGAAGGTTCTTGGAAAATCACCCGATATCAACATGATAATGTATCATATAGGATTGCATCCTGCTACCAGGTGGGGGCAGGGGCGTTTTGCTAACGACCTTTTTCTCAGGCCGGCTGTCGAATGCTTCAGGAAGGCCAATGATGAGATACAGAAACCTGTATTGCTGGCAATGGGTATGGCATCGGACAAGGAGGGTATAGACGAGATGTTCTATGTGCGAGATGCCTTTGTAAAGGCGGAGGTGCCAGTCTTTTATGAGATCTCTACAGCGGCCCTTGCCATGTCGCGGGTGGTAGACTGGCATAGCAGGTTCGACAAGAAGGATTAGATTCTCAATGTGATCAGTGGGATGACACGATGGAAGAAAATCATGACAAGGTCAAATATATAACAGAGCCGATCGATTTATTGCGCAGCAGTATCTCTTCACTTGAAAATAACCTGGCGAATCTGAAGCTGATGATGGAGGCTCTGGGGGACTTGTTTACCATAATAGATGTCTTTGCAGAAAATGCGGCGGAAGGCTGTGCGCTGGTGCAGGACAATAAGCTGTTATGGGTAAATAAGGCTGCCAAGC
>JAQULX010000347.1 GCA_028718465.1 Dehalococcoidales bacterium
CTGGCGGAAAAGCCGGTGCATGTACTGCTGCCGGGTCCGCCCGCCCTGGCCAAGACTTTGTTTCTCTGGGATATCGAAAGGGCGGCCGGAGAAAAAGCTATCTGGCTGGTGGGTTCTGGTACCTCCAAGTCCAAATTATGGGACCTTATACCGGATAAAAGGCCGCACATCATCCTGATAGACGAGCTGGACAAAATGAATGCCGTGGATACCGCTGGTTTGCTGTCCCTTATGGAGGGCGGCCGACTGGTGCGGGCCAAGGTGGGCCGTGAGCTTGATATAACGCACGAAGTCAGGGTGGTAGCTGCCTGCAACCGGCTGCAAGACCTGTCTCCGGAGCTTCGCTCCCGCTTTGCCATCCAGAAGATAGAGGCTTACAGCCGGAGTGACTATCTTACCGTGGTCAAAGGAGTTCTGGTACACCGGGAAGGAGTTTCAGAAGAGACCGCCGATGCAATAGCCAGAAAACTGGACGGGAGAACTCAGGACGTGCGGGAGGCTGTCAGGGTAGCCCGGCTGGCGCCCCAGTTGGGAGTGGACAAGGCCATCAGGATGCTTACCGGAGGAGTATAAGGCTATGTTACTTCTTCCTTCCCCACGACAGCCTGGCAAGGGAAATGCCTTTGCAGTGCTGGGTGTGTCTCCAGAAGCTTCCCTGGAAGAAATTAAGGAGGCCTATCTTTACCTGGCAAAACGCTATCACCCGGATGTAAATCCAGGTAGCCACGCTGAATATGTCCGGATCAACCGGGCTTTTGAGGAAGCGACCAAACGGGGCGACTATACCAGGCTTAGCATCAAATGCGATGTCGTTGAGATGAAAGCGGCACACGCCGATTTTCTGAGGCTTGTAATTAAGATCAAGACCTTGACAGGGATGGACGTTCCGCTGGTGTCTTCACAGGATATGTCCAAACGAGGGGATTTCGAGAAGGCGTTCAAACTGGGTTTTGCCCTGATGTTTCGCTGCCCCAGGTGTAAGAGGAAGAATCAATGTGACAGATTGACAGGTTTTGGGGAAGTTCAGGAATTTCATAATAAATTCATGAATAAAGGATTGACTTAATGGGGAGTAACCCACTATACTGAGCATAGCACAGGAATGCCCTCGAGCCCCTGATTAGCTTTGAGGGTATGCGAGGGACTGAATCTGTGGGAGGTAGTAGCTATGTCAGAAGAAATCAAATGTGATATTTGCGGCAAGAGTTTCAAGACCACCCAGGCCTTGGCCGGGCACATGCAGGGGGCATGCGGGAAAAACCATCCTGAGACTACCACCGGCGTGGCTCGGGAATCCCGGAGCGGCGCCAAGCCCGGGGCTCTGGACACTGCCATAGAAAAACTGCAAGTACCGATTGTGCCGGAAGCGTATAATGGTTCGGCCCAGGCCTATTGGGAAGGGTTTAACCGGGGAGTCTCTTACGGGGCCAATACCATCCTGGTAGGAATCAGAAGTGCCCAAGAGCTTTCCAGCCTGGGCATCAGCCAGGCCACTCCGCTCATTAAGATGGCCCAGGAGATGCGGCAGGCGGAAGGCCAAGCCGCTCAGACTATAGCTGCAGAGATGGCCGGAGCCGTCATGCAGGGCAATCAGCAGCTGATGGGTGCCATTAACAACCTGGCGGTCGCTCAGCCCAATGCCCCCAATCCGATGGCCCAGGTGATGGCCGAAACCCTGAAGCCGGTCCTGCAACAGGTGATGCAGTCATTAATGGGCGGTCTGATGGGAGGATTCAAGTTAGGTCAGCAGCCCGCTGCCGGACAGCCGGTTCAGGCCGTGCCGGCACAGGAGCAATCCCTGCCCAGACAATCAGTCTCCAGCGATGACTGGGGCGCTCTTCCGGACAATGTAATACCCATTAGCAAGGAGGACCTTGATGTTTAATAAAGAATCCATGATGAACATGGTCGCCAAGCAGTTTGCCGAAGGACTGAATCAATTTCCTCCGGAAGTCCAGCAGGCTTTACAGAATACCGAGGTATTTATTCTTAAAGAGGATAAGCAACTGCGGATCGTCTGCCGGTCCTTGACCGGGAATGAAGTCGAGGCCCAGCAAGTAGCCCAGGGACTGGGGAATGCCCTGGTGCCGCTCTTGGCCCGGCTGATAGGAGGGTTCAAATGTCAGGTGCGATATCAGGTGTAGCCAGGCAGATGGCAGAGCTGGTGATACTGGCCAGCTGCGCCTATATGGCCAAGCCTGCAGCAAAGAAAGTTGTGCCGGCAGTACAACAACCGGTTGAACCTCCGGCAAATACCGCTCTTACCCAAATGTTTCCTCCGGAGCGTATAGCGTCCATCAAACGTAAAGCTTTACGAGGCTATAAAGCCAGACAGGATGCCCAGTGGCAGCGCTGGCTGGACAGCGTTTCCCAATAGAAAATCTGTTGTGGAGGTATTCATGCCGATAATTGAAGTGGAGAGAAAACTGTTTGCTACCGGTGATAGCCTGGCTGTTACCCTTCCCAAAGCATGGACACACCATTTTCAACTCAAAGCTGGCGATATTGTAGAGGTAGTTGCTGACGATGATGTTATTATCAGAACAAAGAAGGCGAAGGAAAATATAGACTTTTATACAGACTTGACAGGCTCAAAATAGTATAGTAATTTATAATCGTAAGCCGTGAGAGCTGACCGGTGAAAGCCGGCTCTCACGGCTTTTGTGTTTTCACTGGCCAGCTCTAAAGCTAATTAAAGGGGTGAGCAACCTGACCTCCAAAAGGTTCAGGCTCACCCCTTTTCCTTTAGGCCAGGTTGCAAACTCCGCTGGCCCGGCCGCGACCGGGGAAAGAAAAATAAAACGGAGGTGTAACAGTGGCAACTTTAGCAGAAATGGTATCCAAGGGTAGGAGAAAGCTCGAGGCCAAGGTCCCCATCATGGCCTCAAACTATGAGGCTGCCAAGCCTCAAATGATAGCCAATTACCGGGCTCTTCCTTTCGGCCCTAACACTACCCGGGCTTATGAAGCTGGGGTTGGTGCGGCCGTCTATACAGCCCCTGATGTGAATAAGTGGGCTCGCAACTGGGAATCTGCCGTCAGCCGCTAGTTTTACTTGATTTCTGAGATAGTTGGTGTCGCTGTCGCGGCAGTAAAAACCGGACTATTGAGGAAGACCGGTAAAGCGCTGCTATTTTAATAAATTTTGAGGAGGATGCAATGGTTGGAGCAATGCAACTGGGTACACTTTCTCCTGGCCAGTTGACTACGGTGCAGCCAGGACAACTGGCTAGTGCTCCCGGGGTCTATGCAGCCACGAACGGGGGTATGGGAGATATGCTTAATGCCATCATGCCGCTGGTAATGATCATGATGGTCATGATGATGCTGATGCCCATGATGAAGGGCATGGCTGCTGGATTCAGGTAATTTCAAGCGCAAAAAATGCAAGGAGGGAATAAGTTATGCCTATTGGAACACAGCAATATCTTCAGCCACAGCAGACCGTGGTCGCGCCGGCTGCAACGGCCCAGATGACCGAAATGCTCAACGCGATCATGCCGCTGATCATGATCATGATGGTGATGATGATGCTGACGCCCATGATGAAGGGCATGAGCGAGGGCTTCAAGTAATTTAGAAAGGAAGGGAGACCATGAAAGAAGTGGGACGACAGAAACTGGTCGATAAGACCATTAAGCCCCTGGAAGTGGGAGCCTTGCAGACGGTAGGTCCCTTTACGGTGACCGAAGCCCTGCGCCAGCGTCTGGGAGTCTATCTGCTGGGCGGGTACAAGGGCCAGACAGTCTTTGTGGACCTGGACAAGCTGGTCAACGAGCCGCTGGTAAAGGCGGAGCTGGAGCACATTCTGGGCATCCTGGACGGGCGCGAGGAAGACTATGACCTCCAGACGATAATTCCCGCAGTCGGCGACCCCATCGGCACAGCTTACGCCCAGACATTGACCGTCCCGAGCGGGCAGGTCTGGTACATCAACGCGGTGCGGACGATCCTGAATACCACCGGCGCGGCGCAAGGCCTGGTGGGGAACTGGCGCTGCAGCCTCTGGCCTGACAGATCAGCCACTCCCAACGAAGCCGGCCAGTCATTCCATCCGGCAGCCGGCCTGGTGCAGGCGCCCGGCGGCACCACGACCTGGCTGGACGAGTTCGGGCCAATAGCTACCGTGTGGGAGATAACCAATAAAGTACCC
>JAQULX010000348.1 GCA_028718465.1 Dehalococcoidales bacterium
GACCGAACAGGTAAACTACATACTGGAGGCGGGGGAGAGATTCGGCGATAGCAATATCGGGCAAGGCAGCAGCATCCAGATTGAATTTGTCAGCGCCAACCCTACGGGACCGCTTCACGTCGGGAATGGCCGCGGAGCTATCCTGGGCAGCGTTTTAGCCAGCGTATTTTCTTCCGCCGGCTACCGTGTTGAGCAGGAATACTATGTTAATGATGCCGGAACTCAAATCAATACCTTCTATCGTTCCCTTTACGCCCGTTATCAGCAGGTCTTGAATATTGATGCTCCAATGCCCCCGGACGGTTATCAGGGTACCTATATAACAGATCTGGCCCGGGAGATAGCGGCCGAAAAAGGAGACTATTTCCTGAAATTATCCGAAGACGAATCCGTCAAGGAGATCGGCCAGATCGGCCTTAACAAGATGCTGGCGCAAATCCGCCAGGACCTTGAAATGCTGCGAGTAAAATTTGACGTCTGGTTCAGCGAACTGAGCCTTTATCAAAGCGGTCTCTATGCCAAAGTCACGGATATGCTCCGCAAAAATAACTACCTGGCTGAAAGAGAGGGCGCCACCTGGTTTGTTTCTACTGCTATGGGTGATGATAAGGATAATGTGGTGGTACGGGGAGACGGCTCACCCACCTATTTTGCTTCTGATATCGCCTATCATTACGATAAGTTCGTGCAGAGAAATTTTGATAAGGTGATCAATATCTGGGGAGCAGACCATCAGGGCCATGTTTCACGGATGAAGGCGGTCGTCAGCGCTCTGGGCATCGATCCTGATAGACTGGATGTCATCCTGTATCAGTTGGTAACCCTGTGCCGAGGTAACGAGGTCGTTCGCCTTTCCAAGCGCAGCGGCGATATTATCACGCTGCGAGAGGTGGTTGAAGAGGTAGGCGCCGACGCCAGCCGGTTCTTTTTCCTGTCCCGGTCGACAGACAGCCAGATGGACTTTGATCTCGAATTAGCGAAGAAACAGTCGCAGGACAACCCGGTCTACTATATTCAATATGCGCATGCCCGCATATCCAGTATCCTGCGCCTGGCACACGAGAAAGATATCGATTATTCTGATGGGGACGCGGCTTTATTAACCAGTGAAGCGGAGTTGACCTTAATTCGCAAGATGCTGAGGCTGTCCGAAATAGTTGAAACAATAGTGCAGACTTCGGAACCACATCATCTAACCTATTATGCCCAGGACCTGGCAACGGTCTTCCACAGCTTCTATAAGCAGTGCCGCGTGATAACCGACGATAAGGAATTGACCAAAGCCCGCCTGAAGCTGGTGAAAGCGACGCAGGTAGTCCTGGCAAAATCGTTCCGTCTCATGGGAATCACAGCGCCGGATAAAATGTAGGGAAAGGTAGCTAATAACTCTGCTCCTTCGTGCCAAACTTAAAAACAAAAACTGTAACCTGGAAAATTAAATTCAATGATCGGGGAACAATAGATGAAACGAGTATTTTCAGGGGCCCGTCCCACTGGCAAACAACATCTGGGGAACTATCTGGGAGCTATTCAGAACTACGTTAAACTACAGGATGAGTATGAGTGCATTTACTGCATCGTAGACCTGCACGCTTTGACCACCTTGACCGATATCAGCCAACTGCAAAATAACATTCATGAAATGGCGCTGGACTGGCTGGCGGCCGGGATTGACCCGGAGCGCAGCATTGTCTTCGTTCAATCGCATGTTCCGGAGGTCGCTGATCTTCACCTTTTATTGAGTATGGTCACTCCTCTAAGCTGGCTTTTAAGGGTGCCTACCTTCAAGGAGAAGGCCAAACAGCAGCCGGAAAACATCAACTACGGCCTGGTCGGTTATCCGGTCCTGATGACCGCTGATATCATTCTTTATAAAGCCGAAGTAGTGCCGGTTGGGGAAGACCAGTTGCCTCATCTGGAGCTGGCCAGGGAAATCGTGCGCCGCTTCAATTCTTTGTTAGGCCCCACTTTCCTGGAACCCGTGGCTAAATTGACATCTTTCCCTATGGTGATAGGACTGGACGGCAAGGACAAGATGAGCAAGTCCATGAATAACCACCTGGAGATTTCAGCCTCCCCGGAAGAAATCGTTGCCAGAATTAAAACGGCGATGACCGATCCTGCGCGGATTTACCGTAAAGATCCGGGGCACCCGGAGGTATGCAACATCTACCGATTCCACCAGTACTTTAATCCTTCCCAGCTTGCGGAAACCGCCAGGAAATGTGCTACCGCCGAGATGGGGTGCGTGGAGTGCAAGACAATAATAGCGAAAGAGATCGGCAAAGCGCTGGAGCCTTTCAGGGAGAGGAGAGCTGAACTGGCATCCAGGCCAGACTATATCAAAGATGTCCTGGCGGAGGGCGCTAAACGGGCCAGAGTAATTGCTCGCGAAACCTTGAATGAAGCCAAACAAAGAATGGGGCTTTTGTAGAGCAGAACAGAGGAAAATTAAAAAGCAGATGCTCACCTATATCGAAACAATCGCGGCATCTGCTTGATTTTTAAGGGTCTTACGGCTGGTGTTATTTAGTCGCTCGGCTTTTATGATAACAGTCGCTGCAATAGACCGGTCGGCCGGCACGCGGCTCAAACGGTACCTGGGTTTCTTTTCCACATTCGCTGCAGGTAACAGTAAATAGTTGACGCGTCGCTGACGGCATAAAGATAGGAAATTTATCTTTTTCCACTTTGCGCTCGGGCTTTCTGGCGGCGCGGGCTGCACGGCAGGACGGGCAGCGTTTGGGAGGATGATTCAAGCCTTTGGCGTGAAATGCCTCCTGTTCTTCAGCGCTGAAGACGTAATTGGTTTTACAATCAAAGCATACGAGCGGTATATCCTTAAAATCCAACTGGTAAGACCTCCTGTTATATCTATTTGGTTATTTTTTATCTATACTGGCTATTGTATAGCTTCCCTTTCCAGACTCATTCAAGTATACACTTATGCGTCCATATTTGCAAAATAACTAACCTGTCAACAATACCTGTCTTAAATAAAAGAGAGCGTGCATTACTGCCCTCCTGGCCAGCACATAGCTGCGGCCGGGATAAGCCTGAGAAATAATATGCTCGTTTTGCTTAAAGCTGATCGCAATGAATGCCTTGCCTGAAGAGTCGCTTTCATTCATGTCAATAAAGCCGTCGATCCCGATGCCGATATCAGCCTCAAACTTGCTTCTGGCGAAGGCTGCCATTTGCGAAGCTGATTGGATATCCGCTTTCTCTGCCGTGCCGGGACTGATTCCCAGCTTCGTTCTGGCCCCTGCTTCGGGGACGATGATCCCTCCTTTGAAAAGTCGGTCTATTCCTGAAGCACCGTTGAATGAACAGGACAAGAGTCCTCCGGTAAATGATTCAGCTGTCGCTAAAGACAGGCCCTGCCGTAGAATCAATCCGGCCACGATCTGTTCCAGAGTATCGTTATCGGCCCCCCAGAGGTTGGTTTTTAATATCGAGCTCAGTTCAATTTCTCGCTGCTGGATCAGATCGAGCGCCTTCTCCCTGTCTACGGCTTTAGCCGTGATGCGAAGATGTATTCCGTCTGCTTTAGCGTAGAGAGCCAGGGTTGGGTTCGGCAAAGACATATAATGGCGCACCATCTCGTCTATTTTAGCCTCGGACAATCCCCAGGTCTTTAAGGTGCGAGAGACAATCACCGCTTCGCCTTTGGTTTCCAATCTGGGGAAGATTTCCTTTTTCCACATCGGCTGCATTTCACCGGGCGGTCCCGGCAAAGAGATTATTATTTTACCGTCTTTTTCAACCCACCAGCCCGGAGCGGTCCCCAGAGGATTAGGGATGGCTGTGGCCGAAGGAATGAGAGTAGCTTGCTTCAGATTATTTTCCGGCATTTCCATGCCAACCCTGGCGAAGAAGTCCGTAATGTTCTTTTTTAGATCAGGAGATATCTCCATACATTCTTTCATTAAACCGGCGACGACTTCCCTGGTGATATCGCCTCTGGTAGGCCCCAGACCACCGGTAATGATAATAATGTCCGATCTCTCGCAGGCCTTTTTAAGTACTTCGGTGAACCTGTCGTAGTTATCGCCGACGATAGAGGCATAATAGAGGTCGATTCCCAGTACAGCTAGCTGACTGGCAATGTAGGAGGAATTGGTATCGGCGATCTCTCCAAGCAGAAGCTCG
>JAQULX010000349.1 GCA_028718465.1 Dehalococcoidales bacterium
TTATAATTATGCTTTGTGCTTGGCCGTTTAAAGGCTTGTCTAATTGAGTAAAGTCCGCAAATTACTTTCTGGAAATGAAGCAATTGCTCTGGGTGCCTATCATGCAGGCGTACTCGTAGCTACTGCTTACCCCGGTACGCCAAGCACCGAGATATTAGAGAACCTGGCAAAAAACAAAGATATCTACGCCGAGTGGTCAACAAACGAAAAGGTCGCCATGGAGGTTGGGTTGGGAGCTTCATATGCCGGGGTCAGGACAATGGTGTCAATGAAACATGTCGGACTGAACGTTGCGGCTGACCCATTTATGGCAGCTGCAACAACAGGTATACATGGTGGACTTGTAGTAATATCTGCCGATGATCCCGGTATCCATAGCTCACAGGGAGAACAGGATAACCGTCACTTTGCCAAATTGGCGAGGGTACCAATGCTGGAACCTTCCGATAGCCAGGAAGCTTACGATTTTATCGAAATAGCATACCACCTGAGTGAGCATTATGACACACCTGTGCTGTTTAGAATTACCACTCGTGTAGCGCATTCTAAATCGGTGGTTGAATTTAATGAAGGTAAGACAAGGCCTGAGAGGGCAAAGCATTTTCAGCATAATATTGAGAAATACGTGATGCTTCCTACATATGCGCGGGTCAGGGTACCTCATATGCATGAGAGGATGCTTGGGCTTACGAAATTTGCCGAAACAACTTCAATAAATCAATTAATAGAAGGAGACGGAGAATTCGGAATAATATCCAGCGGGGTAAGCTATGAATATGCCAGGGAAGTTTTCCCGCATGCTGCTTTCCTTAAGCTTGGTATGGTATATCCTCTTCCTCCCAAGTTAATCCAGCTGTTTGCAAGTAAGGTAAAACATATTTTTGTAATAGAAGAGTTAGACCCATTTCTTGAAGAGAATATTAAAATTCTTGGAGTAAAAGTAGAGGGAAAGAAACACTTGCCACGTTTTGGTGAATTAAATAAGGTCACCGTACAAAATGCAGCCATTCAGGCAGGTATAGCCAGCAGTTTTAATCAAGTTTCAGAAGTTAATTTGATTAATAATTTACCTAATAGGCCTCCTTTATTGTGTCCGGGGTGCCCACACGCCGGGGCATTCTTTGTACTGAGTACAATTGGACAGCGAGGTAAAATCCTGGATGAAAAGGGTAAATCTGAGCGTGAATCAAAGCTTATCATCACTGGGGATATCGGCTGTTATACACTGGCAACATATCCTCCTTTGCGAGCTATGGACACAACGGCTTGTATGGGCGCCAGTATTGGACAAGCCATAGGACTGGAAAAGGCAGGTATCAGCAGCAAGATTATTGCAGTTATAGGTGATTCCACCTTTATGCATTCCGGAATCACCGGTATTGTAGATGCCGTATACAACAACTCGAAGATCACTGTATTAATATTGGATAACGGAACAACTGCCATGACCGGACATCAGGATCATCCGGGTTCCGGCATTACTGTACAAGGTTATGCCTCAAATAAAGTTGCTATTGAAAATGTTGTACATGGAGCTGGTGTGACAGATGTGACTGTAGTAAATGCTTTTGATATCAAAAAAGTTAGAAGCGCTATTAGAACAGCTTTAGACAATGATTCCCTGTCTGTGGTTATTGTCAGAGGTGAATGTGCTGTTATAAACCGTAACCGGCAAAATCAAAGGCAAGTTGATTCAAATAAATGCAATGATTGTGGTGTATGCGTAATGATTGGTTGTTCTGCCATTCAAAAACGTAGCGGCAAGATATTTATTGATGTAACCAGCTGCATGGGAGATGCTTGTACAATATGTGAGCAAATTTGTCCTCAACAAGCTATAGGACATGGGCAGGTAACTCCAGCAAATGACTAACTTGAGTAAAACAAAAAAAGATATATTGATGGTTGGGGTTGGTGGACAGGGTATTATTCTGGCCAGCGATGTGTTAAGTGAAGTAGCACTGGCAGTTGGGCTGGATGTTAAAAAGACCGATACACTTGGCATGGCACAACGCGGCGGTAGTGTTACAAGCCATTTGCGTATTGGGGGAAAAGTCTGGTCTCCTTTGATAAGTCCAGCAGAAGCGGATGTTCTGCTGGCTTTTGAAAAACTGGAAGCTGCAAGATGGGTGAACTATTTGAAACCGGAAGGCTTGGCGATACTGAATAATTTTTCTATTCCACCGCTCGCTATCTCTATGGGAAAACAGACCTATCCCACTGATAAAGAGATAATCGATTCATTTCATCAAAGGACCAAAAATATTCATCTAATCGAAGGATCGAAACAAGCTGAACTTTTAGGCGATGTCAGGACACTAAATATATTTATGCTTGGATTTTTATCGTATTTTCTACAGGAATCTTTTAAATTGGATTTATGGCAGAAATGCATTGCCAATCAGTTACCGGCCAAAATTTTAGATATTAATCTAAATTCCTTCAAAAAGGGGAGGGAGGTAGCTACGAGTGGCAATCTCTAATAACATACGCAAAAGAATGGAATCCGGATCCTGGACTCGACGCATGTTCGAAGAAGCCAACGCTCTTAAGAAGAAATACGGCGCACACAATGTTTTTGATCTTTCTCTCGGAAATCCTATAGTCGAGCCACCCGCTGAATTTAAACATCTTTTGAAAAAACTAAGTGAAAATCCTATGGCCGGCATGCATCGGTATATGGAAAATGCTGGCTATGAAGAAACCCGGCTATCTGTCGCCAAACAAGTTTCACTTGAAACAGGGATACAGGTTAATGCACATGATATAGTAATGACAGTTGGGGCGGCCGGAGCTATAAACGTCATATTGAAAACTGTGCTTAATCCCGGCGAGGAAGTCATTGTATTCTCTCCGTATTTCATGGAATATGATAACTATATCGATAATCACGGTGGAGTAACCATAGTCGTTAAAACCGACGGCGAGTTTTTACCTGATCTTGAGACATTTGAATCAAGCGTCACTGAAAGAACCAGAGCTGTCATTATTAATTCACCCAACAATCCTACCGGTGTTGTGTATAGCCAGGAATTTTTACAAAATCTATTAGAAATTATTGTAAAAAAGGAAAACCAATATAGTATTCCCATATATTTAATCAGTGATGAGGCTTATAGCAGTTTGATCTATGATGGACTTAACTACGTTCCTATTTTGAGAATGTATCACAGAAGTCTAATTGCTACATCTCACTCAAAGGATCTGGCATTACCCGGAGAACGCATAGGCTATATAGCAGTTAACCCTGAAATGGAAAACAAGGATGAACTTGTTAACGGGCTTATTTTCTGTAATCGGATACTTGGATTTGTGAATGCGCCGGCCCTCATGCAAAACATCATAAGGCATCTGCAACACGTAACCGTATCTATTCCAGAGTACCGGGAAAAAAGGGATTTCCTGTATAATAACCTGACCGATATGGGGTATAAGCTGGTTAAACCACAGGGCGCTTTCTATATGTTTCCCAAAACGCCTATAGATGATGATGTGAAGTTTGTCCATGAATTACAGAAGTCGAACGTCCTCACCGTGCCCGGTCGAGGGTTTGGTACTTCCGGTTATTTCAGAATATCTTACTGCGTAGATCATAAAACTCTCGAAGGCTCACTTGCAGGCTTTAAAAAAGCTGCCGAGCAGTTTAGACTCTCATAATTAAGGCAGGTTTCATCTAAATTGCCTACCTTGTATATCTAACATGATTGATATGCTTACAATTCCACAACTGATACAGGACAATTATCACAAATGGGGTAATCAGACTGCCATGTGCGTAAAAAGGCGCGGTATATGGCATAAGTATAGCTGGAAAGAATATTTTGAAAACGTCAAATACCTTTCGCTTGGATTAATCAGTCTGGGGCTGCACAAGGGGGATGTGGTATGCATTATCGGTGATAATGAACCTGAATGGTTTTGGGCGGAATTCGCTGTACAGGCTGCCGGCGGCATTGCAACCGGGGCATTCGTCGATTCCATCCCTTCCGAACTTAAATACATTGCAGGTCATTCTGGGGCAAGCTTTGCCATAGTAAATGATCAGGAGCAAACTGATAAATTTCTTGAGATCAGCAATGAGCTGCCCGCGATGAGAAAGATCATTTATTGGGATCCAAAAGGACTTAAC
>JAQULX010000350.1 GCA_028718465.1 Dehalococcoidales bacterium
ACGGATGAGAGAAGGATTGTCCGGCGGTAAACTTTCCATATTTCTCAGGGGGGACAAGCTCAAGGGCTCCTGGGCGCTGGTCAGGATGAAAGGCAGCGATAAGAACTGGCTGCTGATAAAACATCGAGATGAGCAAGCCGACCCGCACCGCAATATCCTGGAGGAAGAAGCCTCGGCAATTTCAGGAAGGACCATTACCGACCTCAAGACAGGTCATCTGCCTTCCCCCAGCAAGCCGGTTGCTGCCAGTCCTGCTGAATCTGCAGGAGCCGTAAAAGCGGCTTTTCCAGCTAAGTTTTCGCCCATGCTGGCCTCGACTGCCACCACCCCCTTTTCTGATGAAAAATGGCTCTTCGAACCGAAGCTGGACGGTTTCCGCACACTGGCGATGCTGAATAACGGAAAGGTCAGGCTGCAGTCCCGGCGCGGGCTGGATGTTACCCGCTATTACCCCATAATAGCCGAAAGTATTGTAGTCCAACCGGCGCAGCAGTTGATACTCGATGGAGAGATAATCGCCCTCGATTCAAAAGGCCGTGTATGCTTCCAATGCCTCCAGGGCTACCTGAAGTCATTGGACAGGATTAAGACCGCTGAAACTGAGCCTCCGTCAGCAATTATTTACTATGTCTTTGATATCCTTTATCTGGATGGCTATGACCTGAGAAAAGTGCCTCTGAAACAAAGAAAGGAACTACTGCACCGTATTATCGCCCCTAACAAAGATGTTCATCTCGTCGAGCATTTTACTACCGACGGCCATACTGTTTACCGTGCCGCGATAGAGAACAAACTCGAGGGTATTCTTGCCAAGCATCAGGACAGCCACTACGAGCCGGGGAAACGTACAAATAACTGGCTCAAGATAAAAGCTGTCCAAAGCGATGATTTTATCGTCGGTGGATATACGCAGGGCGCGGGCAACCGGGCGAAAACATTCGGGGCTCTACTACTCGGCTATTACTACGACGATGAAAACCTGCGGTATGCCGGTAATGTCGGCAGCGGTTTTGACAGTGACACCCTGTTAAAGCTGAAGAGCCACCTAGACCGGCTCATTATTGAGAAAAGCCCATTCAAAACAGAGCCCGAGGTGTCTACCGGGGTAACCTGGACGAAACCCGTAACGGTAGTAGAAGTTAAATTTACGGAATGGACCCGTGACGGACGCCTGCGGGCGCCGGTATTCCTGAGGGTACGCGATGACAAGCCGGCACTTTCCGTCCGGCCCGCCAAGGTGGTTAAAACACACGGTAACTCCCACGAAGCATCTTATGTGGACAGCCCCGGTCTCGTTGAAAATATCCTGGAGCAGTTAACCAGCCCGAAAGACAGTTTAATTATCGATGCTGAAGGGCAAAAAATACCGCTGAGCAATCTTAACAAAACACTGTGGCCGCAAAACGGCGCAAGCAGGGCACTCACCAAGCGCGACCTTGTTACTTACCTGGTCCGGGTATCACCCTGGTTGCTGCCTCACCTGAAGGACAGGCCCCTTACGTTGAGCCGGTATCCTAACGGTGTTAACGGAAAGCATTTTTTTCAGAAGCACTATCAGTCCGTACCGGGATTCGTTGATACCGTGACCCTTTCTTCCAGTGATAAACCCAGCCAGAAATACCTGCTCTGTAACAACCTGCCAACAATAATCTGGTTGGGGCAGATAGCGGATATTGAGCTTCATACCTGGTTTTCCCGGGTGAAAACAGGACCGGATTTTAAGGCGGATACCGGTATTGCCGGGGACTCCGATTACTATACAAGCTATCCTGATTTCATAATATTTGATATTGATCCTTATATATATTCCGGCAAGGAAAAGGCCGGGGCAGAACCGGAATTGAACCGGGCTGCCTTCCGCAAGACCTGTAAAGTAGCCCGAAAACTGAAGGAAACCCTGGAGAGCCTCTCCTTTCCTGCATTCTTAAAGACCTCGGGGCGTACCGGCCTACACGTTTTTGTTCCCATCCTGCGTCAGCCAGACTTTCATGCGGTCCATGCTGCCGCCCAAACACTGAGCCGTTTTCTCGTTCAGCAGCAACCGGACGAAATTACTGCGGATTGGGCGGTGGAGAAACGCCGGGGGAAGATATTCCTTGACTATAACCAGAATGAGCGCGGTAAAACCCTGGCTTGCGTATATTCGCCACGTCCAAGCCCGGAGGCCAGCGTATCCGTCCCACTGCGCTGGGATGAGCTGGATGAGGTTTACCCCACCGATTTCACTATCCTGACCACTCCAGACAGGCTGAAAATAACGGGTGACCTTTGGTCAAATATCCTGGAAGCCAAGAAAGATTTATTACAGATACTATCGGCTGGAGCCTGGCCTCACAGATAAGTGAGGGGAGGGTATGGCTAAAAGGGCCACAATATGGGTATAAGCAATACTGCGATTACAAAGAAAATGATATTGAGTGGAAGGCCAATAACGGTAAAATCAGTAAAACGGTAACCACCTGCAGACAAAATCATGGTATTGGTTTGATACCCGATAGGTGTTGCAAAGCTGGTTGATGCAGCAAAGGCGATAGCGACCAGTAGAGGCCTCGGGTCGATGTTTAATGATGTTCCTACGGCTATGGCTATCGGTGCTAATATGACAGCCGTGGCGTTATTGGACATGGTTTCGGTAAGAACTGCACTGGTAATATAGAATATAGCAAGGATAAGCACAGGTCCGTAATGCTCGGCGAAATTAAGAATCGCATTTGCTATTAGAAGTGCACCGCCGTGTTGTTCAAGAGCAAGCCCCAAAGGTAGCAATCCGCCCAGCAGAAAAATAATCTTCCAGTCTATAGCTTGATAAGCTTCATCGATTGTCAAACAGCGGGTCAGCACCATCATGATTGCTCCCAGAAGGGCAGATATCATGATGGGAAAAACACCAAGTGCGGCAAATATAATAACTAAAGCAAATATCAGAACAGCGATAACTGCACGATGCTTGCGTATATACAGATCGCTCAATTCGTTGGTAACTATTACATTGGGAGAATTCATCAGGCGCATTAGATCGTCTTTGTTTCCTTGCAGAAGCAGTGTATCGCCGAACTCCAATTTTATATCGGCCAAACGTTCTCGGATGACCTGGCCCCGTCTTTGCATGGCAAGAACAGTGGCTTTATATGGCTCAAAAAAGCTCGAGTTACTCAGCGAGCTTCCTATTAGACTGGAACGAGGTGATAGCAATACTTCGATGAGCGTAGTATTTTCTGCGGCAAGCCGGCTATTTCTGACTTCCGGATCTTTTTTTATTATTAAGCCGTATTTAGCCGGTAACTCAATCAGCTTTCCCAAGTTGCCGGTAATCAGCAGCAGGTCATCCTCTCGTATAATTGTCTTGGCTCGCCTGGAGACAGACTTTCCGTCGCGGTAAAAATTGGCGATATCTGAATCTATCCCGTTGCTCTTTTTGGCTTTTTCCCAGGTAGAACCAATTAAAGGAGAATCTTTTTGTACCTGGAATTCAGCCAAATAGTCATCCAGGCGGTATTTATCCATTTGGCCAGCCTCACCTGTGCGTTTAGGCAGCCACTTCGATGTAATAAGAAGATAAGCTATACCCACCACTGTGATCACCAGTCCAAGCGGAGCAAACTCAAAAAGACTAAACGGTTTTAGCCCACTTTCAATTCCGAAAGAATTAACCAGCAGATTAGTAGATGTCCCGATGAGTGTGCAGACACCGCCAAACTGGCTGGCGAATGATACCGGGATCAGGATATGAGAAACAGTGATATTACGTTTTTGAGCCAGCACAATGGCAATGGGAATAAAGATAGCCACTATCGCCGTGTTGTTAATAAATGCCGATAAAACAGCTACAAAAACACATAACACTAGGATTAAGCGCCACTCTCGCTTACCGGAAAGCTTATCAACTTGAAATGATAACCAGCGTACTATCCCGGTACGCACCAATCCGGCGCTAAGCACAAACAATGCTGCTATGGTAGCGGTTGCCGGGTTTGTAAAACCAAAAAGTGCCTGATCATGGCTTATTAGACCAGACAACAATAAAATTGCCAGAACACTCAAGGCAATTATATCAACGCGGAATTTGTTAGAAATAAACAATCCGGCAGCAAAAACAATAACACACAGGACCAATATTAAATTTATATCAATGTTCATATTATGG
>JAQULX010000351.1 GCA_028718465.1 Dehalococcoidales bacterium
AATCCGATTTCTTTGAGGTTCTTGTTTACTAATTCCTCGAGGTCCTTCCTTTTTGAAAAAATTGTGAGTTGAGTGTCAGCTACCCAATTAAGAGCGAAATCCGTGTCCTTCGTTGTAGATTTGAGATCATGCTGGGGTATTGTTCTTCCATTTAGCTGGTAATAAGATTTTTGTTGGGATTTCTCATAGACTCTTTCTATTTCCGTTTTTACGTTGTCATTAAAACTCATGTAACCTGATATGTCTTTCCATAGCTCAGTTCCTCTTTTCTTTCTGGAAAGAATCTCGTCTAGTAATGCGTCCATTTCGGATATATCTCGAATTGTGTGAGTATTAACATCATCTGAGGAAGAATTATTTTTTTCCTGGCGGAGCAAGTCATGTGTCAGTTTACGCGTCTGTCTTAGAGCGACGACAATGTCAATATCATCGGCCATATCTCGGATGACTGCTTCTCGGTCAATAGGTTTGGAATAAGGAAAAGATAATGGAATATTTTTAAGCGGGTTCGTATTTTTATCCAAATGTGCTTTGAGAAGGCGCCAAATCACTTCTTCTAAGATTCGGTTGGAAATTGCTACATGGTGATGGTAATAGAGCCAACGATAGGCCTTATATCGTTCTAGAACAAGGCTCTCAATAGCGCTTAGCGCCCGTATAGTTGGTCGAATCACAAAATGTTCGGTCGGTTTGGGTTTAGCCAGAACGATCTTGGTGAGCATCATCCCGTCTACCAATCTGTATAAATCAAAGTGCCCAAATTCGGCCCCACTAGCATGTCCATCACGCAACAGGTAATCCGATCGATCGGCATCAATATCACAAGATAATATATCATGAAGTGTGCTGATCACACTGGCTTCATTAGATGGCTGTTTTAAAATGGAAATGACTATCTTCTTATCCTCGCCTAGGCCCCTAGAAATTGAGGGATCGTAATTGATAAAAAGCTGAGTTAAGAATTCATGAAGCGAATCTGGGTGCGGTGCAGCCCTGGAGTTCACCCAATCCGAGAGTACGCTATCCGGCAATAAATCCTCTGCAAAGTCATGAACGATCTCCTCGGTAGTATGTGAAAATGGTAAATGGCCGAGGTCATGTAATAAACCCGCCGCTCTGATTACTCTAGATAACCTACTATCCACTTCGCTCAAATGCCATTTGAATTGTTGAGCACAAGCTTCGTGGAACTCTTTGACAATACTGGGCTCACCTTTGGTGAGAGCAGACGAAAGCATCCGGTCCGCTAAATGCATTGTGCCCAGACTATGTTCGAACCTGCTCACTAAAAGGGCTGGGTAGGTAAGAGATGCCATGCCATTCTGTTTTACGTGGCGTAGTCTCTGAAAAAGAGGGGAGTCTAAAAGAGGAACCTCGTCTTCGTATATAGAGATATATTCGTGAATAGGATCGCGAATGACTTTGGCGATTTTCCTTTGATAACCAGACATTGTTACCCAATAATGCCCGCAATTAGTTCTGCATTATATACGCTCATTAAATACTGACCCCTTGGCACATGGCCTGAAATAACCGATGGTTCTTTCCAGGACTTGCCACATGTACAAATATCTTGATTACGCTTTTGCGTATTTGAAATTTTATATGCAAAAGATCTAATACCACTGAAAATCGGCAGAGTAAGTTTTGGACAAATGGGAAAAATGACAAACATCTTTTTTCCTATAAGAAATATCTTACTCCCGGTTGCCAAATTGTCAATACTGAATCTAGTGCCGTTACAGGTATATTTGTTAGAGGTTCCTAATGAGGATTGTTGTTGATGGGCAATTGCCGCCGACGTGCCATCCGCCTCTAGATGTTGAGTACAGCTTTGAACGCGTTGTCGAGCGGTTTGTTTCTATTCACAGTAATAAGCAGCATTAGCTTTCTAGTAGTGGCCCCGCTTTTATTGAGGTGCCTTGATTTGCACCTGCTGCGTATAAACGACTAGGGCCCCGCTCTGCAAAGTAGCCTTTATCGTCAGAGTATACAGGGCATCATCGCTGAATCCCCCTCCGATCATGGTGAATTTCCGGCTGATGCTTGCGCCGGGCATCAATGGCGCCGAGGGAGAAACATCGAAGCTGAAATCGAAGGACCTGCCCGCTACCAGGGTGGCCGTTAAGCCCGTTATGGGCTCGGTGGACACATTTTTAAGGGTGATCTCCACCGTCGGACCGCCCGGTGTAATCGGCGGGATGGGTCCCGTCACCGATATAATTCCCACGGACTGGATCTGCGAGCCATTGTTACACGCTGCTCCTCCTGTTAATATAATAAAAGCCGCAAACATGAAAATAAGGGCCGCGTGAGAAGATTTGTGGAGACACCGACAAATATAATTCCATCTTTTCACGGGATAATACCTCCTTAAATCGACTTCAGGCTTAAGTAAACTACCACCTGACACTGATATTCGACACGATGCCCATTGGCTCCCAGATTGGCCCAAGCCCGGCTTTCTCCTTGTCCAGACCTGCCTCTTGCGATTTCAGCAGGTATAGCGACATCTGGAGCTGCCCTTTCCATTCGCCGGCACGGCGGGCCTCGCTGCTGCCGGCTATGAATGTGGTCCCGCTTACCCACCGGTTGTATTCCTCCACCTCGCTGTTATAGGCCTCGACCTTTTTGTTAAAGCCGGCCAGCTTGGCCTCGAATTCACCGCTTTTTACCCTGTAGCTCTCGAAGTATGCATAGTCTGGAGACGGGTTCACACTGAGGCTGATGAAGCCGAGCTCTTTGCCTTTCTCAACGTAGGCCACACGGTCCCCTTCGGTAACTGATACGACGCCGTCCGCTTCAGCCTCCAGTTTGTGCAGCTCCATTAGATGTTCTTCAGCGGTCTGGCCTGTGGAATCTGTGAAAACCAGGCCGCGGTCGGTGGTGTTGAAGACGTTCACAGCATGTCCGATGGACCGGCCGGCCAAATCTACGCCTACCCAGGCCGCCCGGATGCCGGCCTTCTCAGCGTTGTTGTGCACGTCCTGGGCAAATGCCCCGCACATGAAATCCTCGTCAATATACTCCATCTCGTCCGTCCTGTCCGCTTTCAAGAAGGCCACAAGCTGGTCCCAGGTAGGATCCACGGCGGCGGGATTATTCTTGAGCACCACCCTGAATCCGTACGTGCCGTTGTACGGCAACTGCTGCGTGTTGCCCCGGCAGGCCGGGATAACAAGAGCCAATATGAGGGCAGCCGCTAATAAGGCCGGCGCAAATGGTCTGCTCATTTGCATGACTCCCGCAGGTTATAGATGCACCCGCAGTAGTTCTGTCGGTAAAGCCCCCAGCTCCTCGCCATCTCCATCGACCTCTTGAAACCGTCCTTCTTCTTGAAGTCCCTCGCCATATACCTGTCTCCGCCTATCTCTTTCCCGATGCGGTTGATCTCCGCCGCCTGTTTATGCGGGCTGATGGTTAAGGTAGAGGTGAAGGCATCCGCCCCTCTTTCCCGCATGAAATCGAAGGTCTTTTCGAGGCGCAGCCGGTAGCAGACAGAACAGCGCTCCCCGCCCTCCGGCTCTCCACCCATCCCCTTTGTCGCCGCATTCCAGTTTTCAACGTCATAGGGCCCGGCCACAAGTTCGATTTTAAGTTTATCGGCTGTGCGCTGCGCTGCCTCCAGTCTGCGGCGGTACTCCTCTTCGGGGTAGATATTGGGATTATAGAAATAGCCGGTGACCCGGTGCCCCTCTTTCAAAAGCACATCGGCGGCGCCCGCCGCGCAGACGCCGCAGCAGATATGCAGCACTACTTTCATCGGATTAATGCTTGCGGGTGCGTCAGGATTTCTTTCCCTTGGTCCTCTCCGCCAGCCGCTGCTGGATCCTGGTAATAAACTCGGGATCGGAGAAGCCCAGGCTCTGCGCCATGCCCGCGCATTCAAGACCGTCGGCCACGCTCATATTCATGCTCATATCGATATTGCGCTTGGCCAGGCCCACTCCGACGGGGCCGTTGGTCGCGATCTGTTTGGCCCAGGCGATGCCGGTTTTTTCCAGGTCCTCGAGCTTGACCACTTCGTTGATCATCCCCCAGCTCTCTGCCTTCTGCGCACCGATAGTCTTGCCGGTCAGTATCAGCTCCTTGGCCCTGCCCACGCCCACCATTCGCGGCAGACGCTGGCTGGCGCCGT
>JAQULX010000352.1 GCA_028718465.1 Dehalococcoidales bacterium
TTGAATGCCCGGTCTGTTATAATCGAATTCCTTCAGTAAACTACCGCGGGGTGGAGCAGCCTGGTAGCTCGCAAGGCTCATAACCTTGAGGCCAGAGGTTCAAATCCTCTCCCCGCTACCAATATACTTGAAGGCGTTAACGTTACGTTAACGCCTTCTTTGTTTATAGTTACGGCAAAAGCCGTAAGAGAATAAGTTTTTGACAGTTTTTTTAACTTTACGTTGTTTTTCGTTATTTAGGCCAAAAAACAAGAAAATAGTGGCAAAATAGTGGCAATTTTTAGTGCAGTAATTTTCTTAACAAGATCACGATATGACAATAGAAGGAAATTCCTGGAACCCAGGCAGGATATCCCCTATCATTCTCTCCCCAAAAGTACAAAAACCCATAAATTACGAATTCGCACTTCCTGCTATTATAGGCAAATTACGAATTGTGTCAACAGAAATTGTGTTGAAAAATCGGCCTAGAGTGCTATACTTAATTACAGGGTAGTGGAAAGTGCCATAAACTACGAATTCGTATATTATATGTTAGCCGGAGATATTAGAATGAGCCAACCCACCTACAGGGAACTGATTGATGCTGGTTTGATGTCGGGTCGTCTTGTAGTCACGAAGCGCGACCTTGATGTTATGTTGACGAAGAATTATTACCCGTTAGCTGTTGTGGTGTGGTGCTTTCTGGTGATAGGAGGACTTGGTTATTTCCTGCACGGCCGCGTAGATTCCGTTTACTTTATGTGTTTTCTTGGCGTAGGCGTATTGATCAGTTTAGTTATAATAGGATTTGCGATTTCGTTCTCACGAAGGCCACCGATTCTCGTAGCAGTTCATGGCAGGACAATAAAGATACCGCGATACAATTTTAAATTTAATGTTGCAGAGGTACGTAGTATTTGTTTCAGGCCAGTGTCATATTATCGTCCTAAAGGTGTGCCAGGAAAGATTTATGGCGGATGTCTCTATGCAAAAATGGCACACAGTCCGGATCCCGTTCCACTTTACGTAGACGATATAAGGGTGGATGTTCGTAGAATAGCTGAGCAACTGGCAGACGCCCTAGGAGTTAAGTGCGAGATGCTCGAAAAACAGGATATCGGCTAACATTTCACTGCAGCGGACTGTCCCGGCCGTCTGTTTTAAGGTGCCAGCCGCTGAGTTCAAACGTTATACTAGGAGGGATAAATGATCAATAAAATCGTAGACAGACTAGTAGCAATTTTGATAATAGTAGAGATATTTTATTATTTACCCTTTATTCCTACCGCGTTTTATAAAACATTTTTCACCTATTACACAGGACTTCCTCTCGCATTGATAATCATTAGAATAGCGTTATTATATGCAATTGCTATAATAGCCGTGATTCTATTCCTGAAAAATTCACCCGGAGCCAAATGGGCGTTAACTGGTTATGTGGGGATAGCCTTAATTCTAAGGATATGGATTATACAGCCAAATTCAGAACAATATATGAAATTGGCAAAAGAAGCCCAAAATATGGTGGAAAGCGGTAAAGCCATTGTATGCAATGTTTCCGCCTGTCCTTCTTGGTGGATACTTGCACTCTACGTTATAGGCTTGATATACGTATTTACTCTAAGGGAAAGATATAAAAAAGTATAACATTTCACTCCAGCGGACGGCGCTGGCATCCTGATTTAATGGTCGCCGCCGCTGAGTTCAAACGTTAGGAGACAAAAATGAAAATCAAGATAATATGGTTTGTGCTGGGATTCATTGTGTCGTGGCTGGTATGGTCGGCTGTCAGTTACATTAGCTCTCGCCCAATAGACTACATGCAGTATTATTCTAAGCTGCACCCAGAACTCGGAAAAGAATTGAAGGAATTTCAAGAATTAAACGTAGCGGGCTGGCTCAAGAAGGCAAATGCTCGGACAAATGGCAATTTCCTTGTAGTTACACCTGCCGGCAAGTCGAAAGCTGAGGCTATGATCCTTCCGCTAAAGCGTAGCCATTCTCTTTGCATTTCGATTCAAGACGAAAATGAAGATGGAACCCCAGATTCTCTGTTCCTGATAGATTCGAAATTCCATAACATATCAGTTTCAATTAAAAATGGTGACGGTGTGTTCGATTCATGGACCTACGGAACAAGTCCATTCGAGAAGAACTCAATATCATATACTGACAATAATATGGACGGACAGCCTGATTTTCGTATGAGTGCGGAACCGAATGCTTCTCCTGAAGTATTTATCGATGGCAATTGGCGCAATCTAATTCTTAAAGACAAAAATCGATATATAGAAATAAACGGAATCCTTAAACCTGTGAAGTCTGTTGATGGAGTATGGAAATTGTCGGATGAGAAATGAAACTCCTAACATTTCACTCCAGCGGACCGCGCCAGGTATCTTTTAGCAGGGCTTGGCCGCTGAGTTCAAACGTTAGGCGGATAAAATATGAATAAAAATAAATTAATAGCAATCATGGGAAAGATTCACATATTTGCGGGAATCCTCATTGCCGTAGCGGCGGTTACTCTTCCCATGAAGTATAAATTTTTTATGGGTGAACCAACCTTTGTAGTATTAACGCAAGCCCTTCCTTTAATCGTTCTGGGAGTCGGGCTCCTTGCTTTATTGAATTCGGCCAGGATATTGCTCATTGTTTTTCATCTTTTGTCTTTTCCTGTAGGTATACTTGGGTCTTTTAGTCTTATGGGTAATTACTGGATTTACGGTCTTATACGAACATTATTCGCATTATCAATGCTTGTCTGTTTAACCTTGCCCTCCGTTAAAAAACAAATTATTAGCGTAAATGAAAAAGACAAGATAAAAAGACTTTCTGTGAATGAAGCATCGAAAAACGCATTGATTATAGGAATATCTATTGTGGGAATTCTAATTGTTTTGCAAATAGTGTCACTTATTATAATAAGTCTTGGAATGTTCCCTCATCCAGATTAGAGCACTGTAAAATGGAATTTATATATAAATGGCCTAACATCTCACTCCAGCGGACTGCGCCAGCCGTCCAGATTTAAAGGGCTCAGCCGCTGAGTTCAAACGTTATATGGGGAATAAAATGGATAATAAATATAAAACGATTACAATCCTAATAATTGGAATAATGAAAATCATACTTGGAATTGTATGCGCGATCTTTTTATATATGCAGGCGCTTAAACTCGACACAATGCCGCGCGGAGGTTCTGACGCATTTATGCATCGTATTTTTAGCTTCATATCTATTTTATACTCACTGGTAGGACTTGGAATTATATATTTGAGGAATTTTGCTAGAAAATTATCAATCTATTTTGATCTCTTAATTATTGCGCTTTGTATTTTAATGCTAACGATTTTCGGCAAAGATTCATATTTAGATTTCTCTATACCACATGTTAGGTTAACGTGGTTTCTATTAGTAATTTGCGCGGTTTTTATTATTTGCTTCGCGCGGCCTAAGCTAAAAAAACTTTTTAAATAAAGATTAAAGAATAAACATATAACATTTTACTCCAGCGGACGGCGCTGGTATCCTGTTTCAGTGTTGCCGTCGCTGAGTTTAATCGTTATGCGTAAACAGGTGAAGGGCGATGTTCGAGGATCTCATAAGGCAACTTCATGGACTGAACGGTCGGTCAATCTCAATTCCGATTGATGCTGACGAGAAGGGCTACATTGATAAGCAATGCCATTCAGGGCAATGCGAATTCCTGTTCAAGGTAAACAAAGAAGACTGGTCAAATCTATTCAAGGACGAAGCGGTCTGGTGCCCGATGTGCCGACACGAGGCACCCGCAGATCAGTGGTTCACGATAGAGCAGGTGGAGCATGCTAAGTCAGAAGCCTTGACGGTTGTAAAGGGCGAAATCAACAGAGCACTCCGATTCGGCGCCCAGAAGTTTAATCGCAATCAGCCTCGAAACGGCTTTATCTCAATGTCCATGGAGGTAAAAGGCGGCACGCAACGAACCTACACGCTTCCTGCAAAGGCAGCTGACGTGATGCAGTTGGAGATACGGTGCGATACCTGTTCGGCTCGCTTTTCAGTGATCGGCAGCGCCTATTTTTGTCCGGCGTGCGGAACTAACTCAGTCATTCGTACGTTCCACGATTCACTTAGAAAGATACGAGCAAAGAAAGACAGCGAAGAAACCG
>JAQULX010000353.1 GCA_028718465.1 Dehalococcoidales bacterium
CTTCCTCCGGAGTGGTCTTTTCCACATCTTCCAGGGAAAAGATTAACGCATGGTCATCGTAATCGGTTTTAACTTTAAAGCTCTTTATTGCCCCGGTTAAAGAATCACTGACCAGATAATTAACCGTACCTATAAATATTCCATTTTTGTCGAATACTTCAGAGCCATATTGAACTGATACATTGGCTTCACCAAAGACAATCTTTAACTTAATTCCGGTATCCTTTATTTCTGCTACATCCTGCGGGGAATAAAATAAAACGGTACCCTCCGGTTCTGTTGTGACGCCGAATTTCCTTATCTCTCCGGTCCAGCTGTCTCTTACAATATTCCTGACCGCACCCAATAATTTTCCTTCCCTATCCTCTACTTTACTCCCTATCTCTATATCGATCTTACACCTCCTTCCAATCAGAAAAGCACAAGAATGTCTCGTCCTTTACTACCCCTGCGACATACATCTAATATCATCATATTATATACGGCTTATACTTTATCCAGCCATACATTTCTTAAGCCCAGGATATGACCGATTAAAGATTAATAATAGAGGAATAAGCAGAGAGGGGCCACCCCACCCTGAGATTCTTCAGAGCGCCCAGAGGGCACCCGCTATCCAGTCTCGCCTTCGGCAAGGATATTAAGGCATTCCATTCGAGGCCTCCAGAATGACACAATTATTGGCTCAGGCTTGAAATATAGGCGTTTTACAACCGCGGATGCGCGGACTAAACTCAATCTTTTATATCCACAAATTCAACCTGGATGATCTACTAATCTATTGACCTATCTACAACCGCGACGGCATCAATTTCCACCAGCCACTCAGGGCGACCTAATCCGCTCACGAAACGCACGGTGACCGCTGGAAGATTCCGGTTGTTATCCCATTTTTGCTGGAAGGCCGCAAAACCTTCCTGTGGGTTTTGTCCCACAAGCAGATTAATATCAAGTTTCACAATGTTGGAAAAATTCCCTCCCACGCCGGCAAGTATGGTTTCAATGTTATCCAGCACCTGTTTGGTCTGTTCTTTGAGACTGTTTTTCCCGACCAGGTTACCCTGTCCGTCTATCGCATTTTGGCCGCCAATATAAATGGTCGAAAAATCGCCACTGACGGACACTGCGTGAGAGTATCCCCTGGGAGCGGCCAGTTGTGGGGGATTGATATAGGTAATTTTCATTCCGATTCCTCCATTTCATCTTCATATATAAGCAGCCCTGCTGCGATTTATAAAGCACCTATTTCCAGTTTATGCTGAAGGAACAAACTCTGCCAGATATTTGTTGTGAATGTGAAATGCCGGGTGGTATTGTACATGAATTATATATAGCGCACTCTGAATCACGCCCTGGATCAGTTGGATTGAATTACACCTATAAAAATTCCCCTTGACATGCTCCTTATTATTCCTTATAATTCCTATATTGAAACATTATAAGGAATATTAGGGAGTCTATTATGGTAGAGAAATTCTATTCGGTTGATCAAATCGCAAAAATGATCGAAATGCACCCGAAGACAGTCCAGAGGTACATTCGTGAAGGACGCCTCAAAGCTCAAAAAATCGGCAAAGCCTGGCGCGTGACAGGTCATGATCTGAGCACTTTTGTCGAGGGAACGGAGGGCACCGGGACAAGCGACGCGTCACCGGGACTACAGGCAATTCTTGGCGCAGCGGGGAAATCCATCAAGGTTTCTTCCATTATCGACATACCGGTAAAAAATAGTTCGGAAGCCGTTCAGATTATGAACTGGATTACCAGTTCGATGAACTCCCGGTCCTCCGAGTACGGGCATACTTCAATGACTTCACAGTTTATCGAACCGGAACATATTATTCGGATTATGCTTTGGGGAAGCCCGTCCTTCATGGAAGCTGTTATGAATTATTTAAGTGAATTTGGAAAAGAATAGCGAGGTAAAATAAGTGCGCAGCAATCTAAAAACAACCACCGGACCCGTTTCAGTCTTTAAATCGAAGGGGGGCCGTCAGCATATTTTAGACCGGTATGATAAGCTGTTGTCGGCGTTCGATTTCAAGTACCGGGAACGATATATCGACACTTCATGCGGTACAACCTATATACTGGAATCGGGGCTGGACGGTCTGCCGCCGCTTCTTCTCTTTCACGGGTCGACCAGCAACAGTGCGGCCTGGTTTGCCGACATTAAAGTTCTGGCCCAGTATTATCATGTGATTGCAGTTGATCTAATCGGAGATGCCGGTCATAGTGCGGAAACCAGGCTGGATATGAAATCCGACGGGTACGCGATGTGGACCAGGGAGATTTTCGATGGACTCGGCATCGAAAAAGCCTCGCTTATGGGCAATTCGCTGGGAGCGTGGATGTGCCTGAAATTCGCATCCGTATTCCCCGAAAAAGTGGAAAGGCTGGTACTGCTTGCAGCTTCCGGAATCGCACCTGTCCGACCATCGTTTATTTTTCGTGTAGTCCTTTACAATTTGAGAGGCAAGAAAGGCAGTGAGGCAATCACCCGGATGGTATATGGGAAAGACCCGATTCCTCCAGAGGTTATCGATTACATTAATATCATTTCGGAAAATTATTCGCCTTATACAGGCGTAATACCGGTCCTTCCTGATTCAGATATAACCCGGCTTGTCATGCCGGTGATGTATATCGCCGGAGAGGATGACCAGCTCACGAACGTCCCAAAGAGTGCCCAAAGGCTGAAAAAGCTTCTCCCTCAGCCGACAGTATGTATTCTGAAAAACACAGGACACGTTGTTTATAACGTCCTGGATAAAGTCGTGCCCTTCCTGAGGGGGGAGGTTTGAACCTTATTAGAGCTGCTGTTTTCAGTTCATAAGTTCGAAGCCTTTCTTTTCGAATAACCGGATACAGCCCCGGATTACGGATGAGAATTGTTCAAGAAGCTGAATTATGACGGGGGGCAGCTGTTTCAGGGAAAATGAAAAGATCCTGTGACAAAGCCTGCGCCCAATTGTAGAAGCAGCAGCCAGGTGATAGAATACTGGTTGTGAGTGCTGCTGAATACGTTCATGGCTATTCCAACGAGGAATCCCAACGGCTTTCCGACCAGGCTAACACGCTAAACAATTTGCTGCATCACGACTCTGTTTTCCATCCGCCAGGTCCAGTGCTTGAAGCCGGTTGTGGAATCGGGGCGCAGACAGTGATTATTGCACCGAAAAATCCGCTGTGCCGTTTCACTTCTATTGATATTGACGTAAGTTCACTGAAAAAAGCGGAGGAACGCATCGCAGAAAAGCAACTCCGTAACGTAAAGTTTCAGGTTGCCGATGTATTTGATTTACCATTCGCTAATGGATCATTCGATCATATTTTTGTTTGCTTTATTCTTGAGCATCTTCAGAACCCTACCGGTGCACTGGCATCACTGAATAGAGTGCTTAAAAAAGGCGGGACGATTACTGTTATCGAAGGTGACCACGGCTCCGCCTACTATCACCCACGCAGTCCTGCGGCCCAGGCTTGCATACAGTGTTTAATTGACTTACAGGCTTCGGCAGGTGGGAATTCTCTCATCGGAAGGGGGCTTTATCCCCTGCTGGTTAAATCTGGCTTTAGAGACGTCCTGGTATCACCGAGGGTGGTTTACGCGGATGCCAGTCGCCCGGAGATGGTGGATGGTTTTATAAATAAAACGTTCATTGCCATGGTAGAAGAAGTAAAGGGACCGGCCGTCAACCAGGGTCTTATAAACGAACCGGAATGGGATAAAGGAATAGCTGATCTAAAACGATCTGCCGATTCAGACGGGACTTTTTCTTATACCTTTTATAAGGCCGTTGGTAAAAAGCCGGATTAATAGCCCTTCACCCGGTGGGGGAGGGGGCGGAATCAGGATTAATGATTGATGAACAAGGTATAATGACTTCAAAAAATTAATTGAGTCAAATTCCGCCTGATATGTTCCGTAGTTGAGTATATATTTCTGCTTCACCTGTTTTAATCGGCTCCATCTCTGTTAATGGTGCTCCATACTGGCCATTCGGCCAGGTTTAAAACTCCTTCATCTACCAGCCTTAAACAGCCCATCGGCAGAGTGCATAAACAACCGTCTGATATTAAGATAGAACATAAAGATAGCTAGATACAAGGAGAATAAGAAATGAAGAGTT
>JAQULX010000354.1 GCA_028718465.1 Dehalococcoidales bacterium
CTGCATTAAATGAAACTTATATGCCGGTTTATGAAAGGAAAAGAACAGCATGAAGCTGATAAATAAAGCTTTTAGTATCCTTGACCTGTTCCTGGAACACGGAGATGAACTGGCTCTCGAAGACCTGTCACGTTTATCCGGCCTTAACAAAGCCACTGTCAGGCGCATCGCGGTCTCCCTGATAGAATGCGGTTGTCTCAAACAGTCACAAAAAAGAGGCAAATATTCCCTGGGTATGCGTTTCCTGGATTTCAGCGGCGCCATTAAAAGGTACAACAGCATCATTCCTCTGGCTACTCCTCACCTCATCCGGTTAAACCAGGAAGTGAACGAAACCACCATCATGGCTTTATGGGACGGTACCAAGGTGGTGCTCTGCCAGGCTTTCCATGCCAATCATCCCCTGAAGGTAGACCCGGAAGAAGGCGCCCATCTGGCAATGCACTGTACCAGCGTCGGTAAGGCCATTCTGGCCGAGCTGGAGGAAAAAGAACTGGAAACATGTTTAAAAGGGCAGTTGAAAACCTATACTTCCAATACCATCACTGACCTTAATGAGCTGAAAAAGCACTTGATGATGGTTAAACAGCAGGGGCTGGCTTTTGATGATGAAGAATTTGAACCTGGAGTCAGGGGAATCGGAGTTGCCCTTAAGAACGGCAGTGGAAGCTTGATAGGGGGGCTGGGAGTAATAGGTCCATCCGTCCGTCTTAGCTGGGCCCGGTTGAGAGAAATCATTCCATCAGTGCAGGAATGCGCTGCCTGTGTATCTCGTGAAATGGGATGGAAGAACTTTAAAAACAAATAACTTCTGTGCTAATATTTGTTAGCTAAGGAGACTGAACTAATGAGCAAATCCAGAGTTGGTATTATCAATGTCACAGGCTATGTCGGGGTTGAACTGGCCCGGTTGCTATGTCTACACCCTGAAGTAGAACTGGTGTCCGTAACCGGTCGCAGCGCTGCCGGTCAGAAATTGAGCAAAGTATTTCCCCATCTGGCGAATGTTGACCTGACCATAGAGCCGAAGCTGGGTGATGTAGATCTGGTTTTTTCAGCCATGCCCCATGAGGAAAGCGCCAGGGAAATAGTCCCACTTCTGGATTGCGGCACCAGGGTTATTGATATGAGCGCCGATTTCCGACTCAAGGACGCCAGCAGCTATCAACGCTGGTACGGGTTTACCCATCCGGCGCCTCATTTGCTGGCCAGGGCTGCTTACGGCATACCGGAGCTGTACCGTTCCCGGATTAAGGAAACCCGGCTTTTAGCAAATCCGGGCTGTTACCCTACCTGCTCTATCCTGGCGTTGGCGCCGGCAGTCAAATCGGGAATTATCGAGCCGGATATTGTGATAGACGCCAAGTCTGGAGTGTCCGGCGCCGGCCGGACATTAAAGCTGGGAAGCCTGTTTTCTGAAGTTGACGAAGACCTGACTGCTTATTCACTGGACGGACATCGCCATCTTCCCGAGATGGTCCAGGAGTTGGGTGCTTTGTATGCGGGAGATTTGCCCAAAATCACTTTCGTACCCCACCTGGTACCGATGACCAGAGGCATGTTAAGCGCCTGCTATGCTTCCCTGGTCCCGGGAAAACTGCCGGGGGATAATATTAAAGAGGAAATCCGCAAGCTTTATCAGGATTTTTATTCCGATGAGCCGTTCGTTAAAGTCGTTAATGCTCCGCCTCATACCAAGCATACCACGGGGAGCAACTACTGCCACGTTTATCCGACATACGACCCGCGCACCGGCAAGCTGATCGTTATCTCGTGTATCGACAATCTGGGAAAAGGGGCAGCGGGGCAAGGTGTTCAGAATATGAACATCATGCTGGGGTTTCCTGAGATAACGGGTCTTCAAGCCCCCGCTATATTCCCCTAGAGGGATCGTTTTATGAGTTATTGTGTCAGGTTGCTTACACCTTCGGAAAGGATAGTACCTTACAGAGAGATACTGGAGCAAGTGGATTCCCTCAAACTTGCAGCCGGCAGTGTCGAGGCCTGGGAAAAGCTGGAGATATATGGACCGGATGATAAACTGCTATCTATCCTGGAAAGATATTCTGTCGGAAGCGATGTCAGAGCAGGAATCGAATTAGCAAAACTGCGGGAGTCTTTACAAAAAAGTGAACCGACCAGCGCCCGGGAATGGGTAAAAAAATACCTTTCGAAGGTCAAAACGGTCTATTCTTTCCAGCTTTATCCCGAGAATATTACCCGAGAAGGTTGGCCTATTCTGGGCCGGATCCAGAATTTCCTGAAAGATTCGCTTACCGGCATCATCCAGGCTGATAACGAGGGTTATTATAACGAATCCGGGGAATATATCCTGTGGCAGATGTACCCTGGCGCCGCCGGTTCTATCCCCGCCGCCACCCTGGATGAGAACGAGAATTGGGTTGCCTACCAGTTAAAATTAGATGAAAAGTCCATTGAGCGCTTTAAACAGGGAACTCTCCCGAGAAAGGGTTTTCTCGACCGGATATTCAGCAAGTAACGGCTATCCTTATAGCCCTTCCGGCGAGATCTTGAATCTAATCCAACTTTCCCGACCTCAAACCCTCAGGGCAGGGCTGAATCCGAAGCGTATTTGTTGCGTTACATGTCTTCTTTTAGCTTCCTGACCAGCAGAGGGATCACCTGAAAAAGATCGCCCACGATTCCATAAGTCGCAACTTCAAAAATAGGAGCCGAGGCGTCGCAGTTGATCGCTACAATAGTGTCAGCAGTCTGCATCCCGGCCAGGTGCTGGACCGCACCGGAGATACCGCAGGCGATGTAGAGCTTCGGACATACTGTTTTCCCGGTCTGTCCTACCTGATGAGAGTAGGGAATCCAGCCTTCATCCACGGGCGGGCGGGAAGAGCCCAGCGCTGCACTCAGGACCCGGGCTAGCTCCTCGATCACCTGAAAATTCTCCGGTTTGCCTAACCCTCTGCCCCCGGAAACGATGATATCCGCTTCATCCAGCTTGATTCTCTCTGTCATATCCTCCACAAAATTCAGGAGCTTTGTCCGTGAAGTAACACCCTCTTTATTGAAGTCCAGTTTAATGGTCTGGCCCGGACGGTCCGTATCCGGAACGTTCTTTTTGAAAACGCGGGGACGGACGGTGGCCATCTGCGGCCGGCTGAACGGACAAATAATGGTAGCCATTATATTGCCGCCGAAAGTCGGCCGGGTCTGTAATAGCTGTCTTTTCTGGGTATCAATCTCCAGCCCGGTGCAGTCCGCCGTCAGGCCGCACTGCACCGCTGCAGCGACCCTGGGGATAAAGGAGCGTCCCAGAGAGGTAGCACCGGCCAATACTATTTCCGGTCGGTATTGTTGAATCATCCCGGCAAGCGTGCGGGTCATTATCTCCTCATCGTTCGCAGCCAGGATCGGATTATCCACCAGGTATACTTTATCTGCTCCATAGGCGATTAACTGGTCAACTGATTGGACGGAATGGCCAAAGCAGACCGCGCATAGTTCCGTTTTCAGTACCGAGGCCAGGTCTCTCCCTTTGGTCAGCAATTCAAAAGACACGCTCTTCAGCTTGCCGTCCCGCTGCTCGGCAAAGACCCAGACTCCCTGATAGTCGTCTGTCATCACTTCCTGTTTCTGGGGCTCCTCCAGAGTAATGGCACTGCTCGGGCAGGCGTCCCGGCAAGAGCCGCAAAGGGTACAACCTTCATTTACCACAACCTGGTTTTCCTTCATCTCCAGAACAGAAAACGGGCAGGAGGTGATACAGACTGCGCAGCTCGTACATTTATTCCTATCAATTATTATTCCCATATTGAACCATCCGGTTTATAATTCCTTAGTCTTACTGTCAATGCAAGGTTTATTTTCTCCTCCAGGGCTATCTTATCGCCCTCACCCTGGCTTCACTTCGCTCCAGCATGACAGATAAGAGGGAAATAGTTGCTTGCTCCGAAAGCGCCTCAGGAGATTCATGACAACAGATAAGGCAACTATTCTCTTTTCCCGGCCTTGCAGCCGTCTCCTTCATTCTCAAAAGTCAGAGCATTACAGATGCACATACCCCTGCAAGCGCCGCAGAGGGTACACTTTTCATTGATATAAATCTTACCCTGTTTGTTGTATAAAGCCCTGGCAGGACAGACTTCGATGCATAGAC
>JAQULX010000355.1 GCA_028718465.1 Dehalococcoidales bacterium
GTCCCCCGGCCTGAAGCTTCAATGATCGTGATCGCTACCCCGGCACCGAGTTTGAGCGCTGATTCTTTCTCTGAAATTCCCGGAGTGTCACCAGCTAATGTCGTATCCAGTACTAACGCAAAATCAGGAGCTAAACCAAAAGAGGAAGTCTTCGCTCCTTTTAATCCTACTTCTTCCTGGGCTGTCGCTACTCCATAAACCACTGCCTTGACATTGATCCGCTCCATGATCTTGATCATGGCATAACAGCCAATACGATTATCGACCGCTTTGCCGTAGCAAAGAGGTCCCCGCAGAGTTCCTGCGTTTGGTTCAAAGATAATTGTATCTCCCACCGATACCCTTTTTTCTGTCTCTTCTTTGCTCGTACAACCGATATCAATGAACATATCTTCATATTTTAACGGAACCTTTTTCTCTTCATCCTTCTGCAAATGAGGAGGCTTGGACCCGATAATTCCAAAAACATCTTCCTTGGCTTTGATGATCACCCTTTGCGCCGGTAAAATACGGTCATCAATGCCGCCGATTTTTATAAAATGAATGAAGCCTTCTTTAGTGATACATTTAACCATCAGCCCGATCTCGTCCATATGCGCGGCGAGCATGATCTTTTTCTGGCCAGAGCCCTTTTTGGCGATCAGGTTGCCAAAATCATCCATTGTGACTTGCGCTCCCACCCGCTCAAGCTCACCTTTCAGTATCTGAGCTATACTGCTCTCATATCCAGATACTCCTGCTGCTTCTATAATTTCTTTCAGTTTTGCATCCATTTTTTTCTCCTTTTAAATTATGTTCGTTGAGTTCTAACGCGAAATACCCTTTTCCGTCAGGAAATCGACGATCTTATAATCCATAAAAATATGTGATCTCTTAATAGGCTTTTTGAGCGCTATACCTTCCAGGGAGGAGCAACGGCTCAAAGCCACATATGTTTGCCCGTGAGCAAAAGCCCCATTGCCCATATCAATAGTCACCCGGTCAAAGGTCTTGCCCTGGCTCTTATGAATAGTAATGGCCCAGGCCAGCTTGAGCGGATATTGGGTAAAAGAACCAACGATCTTACTTTCGATCTCTTTGGCTTTTTCATTATAATCAAAATGGAATATCTCCCAGGAAAATGGCGTGACGTCCACTAATCTCCCCGAAGATAATTCGACAACGATGATCTCCCCTTCATCTTCACCGGAGCCATTTATCTTGACGATCCGGCCGATACTGCCATTGACCCAACGGCTTTGGCTATCATTGTTGAGCAGCATCACCTGGGCGTCGATCCCGAGCCGCAATTCTTCATACGTGGGATAAGATTCTCTCCGGAATTCTCCCTTGGTTTCCGCGCGGTAAGAATGTATTTTGGTTTTAAGCCCGGCTAAATGCTCTTCATTGATGGCCGATGCCATCATATTGGTGGTCACCAGATGAATTTCATAGTTGTTTTTCTCCAGGCTGTATATTTCCTTTTCCACCCGGCTGTTTAATAATCGCAGGTCATTATCAGTCACTGAATTATTGCGGATAGCATTGAGCAGGTCAATGAAGGCCTCATCTTTTTGACGGTAGACTTTCTCCAATTCAATGTATTCCATTTCCAATTCAGCGAAAATTTCCGCGGAAAAGAAATAAGGGCTGTCATATTTAAGTTTGAACATTTCTCTTTCGTGCCCGGTAACTACCGGAGGCAGCTGGTAAAGATCGCCGATAAAGATCATCTGCGCTCCGCCGAAAGGCTTCTTGCTGTCACAGCCATTCAAACGCATGAACTGGTCAACGCAGTCCAGCAGATCCGCCCTCATCATGGATATCTCATCAATAATGATCGAATCTAATTCCCGGTAAATACGTTTTCTCCGGCTTTTTATTTTTTTGACTTTTTCCGGGGTAATGTCCGGTTTAAATTTAAAAAAAGAATGAACAGTCTCTCCCTGGATATTAAGGGCTGCCACTCCAGTCGGCGCGAGTGTCACGATCTTTTTGCCGGTATGGCCGCGAAAATAGGAAAGCAGAGTGGACTTGCCGGTACCGGCTCTACCGGTAACAAAAACATTCCGGCCCGACTCCATCACCTGGAGCGCCTTCTTAAATTGTTCGTTAAGTTCGATACTCACTAAATTAAAACCGTCCTTTTTATTTATTGCTTTAATTTTTTTTATTATACCATAAAAAAAACCCCAAGTGTAAACTTGAGGTTTTATTTTACTATATTAAAGACTACGTTTTTAGTGTGTGTATGAAAAGCCGTACTGGCCATGAGCAGGGGAACTCATTGCATCTATATTATCATCATTAACCAGCGATGTATTAGCAAAATCCAGGTTAAAATGCGCGAAAGATATGCCCAGTCCCGCAAAATATAAAATAGTGTTGTCATTGCGCCGTCCAATGCCTCCGCGCAGGGCAAAATTTCGGCCCAGGAAATATTCTATTCCAAAGCTCTGGCCGCCGGCTTTCTCCATCCGCCATACCTTTTCAACAGCAATGGAGCAGAGCAAGTTTTTCTTAGGCAGTAAATAATAAGACAGACCCAGTCTGTTCAGCAGGGGTAGAGATTCCAATGGCCCTTGCTCGGTAAACCTGACCTGCTGCCCCAGGTTGGCTACGGTCGCAGCAGCAGCCAAACGCTTCATTTTGAAAAGCACTCCTGCATCCACGGCAAAAGCGCTGGCTTCAAAATCCAATAACCTCATCGACGTATGGGTCACTGATATTCCGAGAGCCAGCTCAGGGGTGAGCCGGTAAGCGCCGGTTACGCCGATATTGCTGCTGTTCTCTGCCTTGTTAAGGCCTAAACTATAACCAGTCTGGTCAAATAATTCCAATTCCGCAGTCTGGTTGATATATCTGACGCCGAAGCTGAAATTGCTGAGCGGCATTATCCCCGCCAAGTACATGTTAGGCATGGTGTCATTATTCGCATCCGGGAACAGGTTAACCTGATCAGTGCCTAAGGTGAATCCCGGCACAAAAGCAGCCGCTGCAGGATTCCAGTACAACGCGGTATAATCCAGGCAATTCGACACAACTGCCCTACCCATAGCTTCAGCCCTGGCTCCCTGCGGTACCAGCAGGAACAATCCAGTCGGTGAGTCAGCGAATGCTGTTTTCCAGCTGAGAGTTATCGCCGCTATTATTATGTATTTGATCATCTTTTTCATAATTTTTACCTGAAAACCAGGATTTTAAATACTCTCCTGGTATCGCTATGTAGAACACTTACACTCACCAGGTATATCCCTGACCCTATCACTCCATCATTATCAGTGGCACCATCCCAGGGACTGACAGAGCCGTTTTCATCAGCAGTAAACTTCTTGATAATATGGCCAGTGGGCAACATTATGCTTATTTCCGCGTCTGGCGGCAGCGCGGCAAAATGTATCTTGTCCCCCTTGGACAGATAGGCTGGTGAAGGATAGCAATAAGCTAATCCCGGATGATTGTAGTCTAAGCCGACATTTACCTGAATCAACTCAGTATCCCAGAACTGCTCTTCTTCTTCTTTGATATCATTACTACTTTTGAAGTTTATTCCCAGATAGTAAGATCCTTGCGGGATTGTCGCCGGAATCCAGATCGAGTACCATAACTCGCCATAACCTCCCGCAGAGATCGAAGTGTCTTCAGGATATTTTAATATCTTGAGCTGATAAGCATCTGTCAATGACCTAGAGGGAGATACATAAAATGTTACTTCGGCGTTAGTACTGGCTGTCCCGTCATTATAGAAATACAAGGTATTATCAAATGGTACTCCTGCGGTGAATCCCGGTCCCCAGTTATCAAAGGCGTAGGCACTAAGATCTCCCAGGGCATCGCTGGTGACACTCAGTGTCCCGTCTATACCGGGTGAAGAGGCTGTATATCCCAGGCTATTAGAGACGGTGAGTGCCCCTGTATAATCCCCTGCCGCAAATATTTTAGTTGTTGCCGTATAATATTTGCCGTTATTATAGGTGGTATCAGTGCTGTCTTCCTCAAGCAGCTGGATATTAGTTATCGCGGTGGAGCCGCTCCTTGTTATTACTAAGGCCAGATCACCGCTGGGTGGAAGATTATTAGGGTCAGTATATCTCACCCTGAAAATAAATTGGGTTCTATTTGTGAGTCCTTTATGG
>JAQULX010000356.1 GCA_028718465.1 Dehalococcoidales bacterium
GGTATGGGAGTCAGTTTCCCCTGTGTAGACAGGGCGGATTACAGCCCGCCCTGTCTACACAGGGTTTCTATTCGTCAATTACCGTGATATCACGGCTCATGGATGAGGCGGCTATCTCCGGCTTGTAATAGGAGTAAGCCTGGGAAACCACCCCTTTGGCTTCTACCGGATACAGGGCTTTGACCTTGAAGCCGAACTCCAGTTCGTCGCCCGGGAACAGGTTTTCGATATAGAAGATTACCTTACGCCCCGATATTTCATAGCGCTTGATCTTGTTTACTTTCTCAGAAGCCTGATCGAGCGATTCCCTGACCGCAGCAAACCCCGTGGGCACTGCCACGTCTACTACGGTCATTCCGGCTTCCATCGGGACAGGCGGGTTGAAGGAAACACTGACATCCACTTCCACCTCATCATTGACTGCCACCCGGTCGGCGTCATAGTTAACGTCAACAGTGAGTATTTCCTGCCCGGCTTCTTCAACCTCCGGTACATTATAACGCTGGACAATCTGGCCGATGGCTTCTCCCTGTCCTTTCACGCTGATTGTAACCGTATCGTTCTCCGGTATCTCCACGATCTGGAGGATATCGAAGTTCTGCTGGTTGATTTTTAGCTCGCGGGACTTCCCGGCAGACTCCACTTTCAAGGTCAGGTCGACATCCGCGCTGGCTGAGACCGAATATTCGATCAGAGCCTGAAGAGAGAGGATAGTATCCTGGGTGGAACCGAAACCGCCGTAGGCATTGCGTTTGGACACCAGCCATTTGGCTGCCCGGGAGGCATTCAAATTGTCCTCCTGTTTTATCAGCGCCAGGGTGGCATAGGCGGTAGCTTCAATAGATGATGTCTGGTGCTGAGGCATCGGGGGCATCCTTAAATTGGGTTCAATGCCGTCCTGCTCCAGGGGAACGATCTGATCATCGCCCCAGTACAGACCATTTTCATCTTCTTTGGCCAGGTCCATCAGCTTTTCCAGGGCGCTCTCTTTTTTATCGCTTTCTGCCAGCGCCAGAGCATAAGCAATCAAGGCTACCGTGTAGGGATCTTCGACGTCATCAAGCTGTCTCTCCAGGTAGCTGACAGACTTGCCGACCGCGCTCTTTTCTCCTGCCTGTAACAGGGCGATGGTTACATAAGCCGTCAGGGCGGTTTTGCCGGACACTCCGCCGACCATATCCTGGTGGTGCACAAAGCCGACAGATTCGAATGACCCGTCTGGATTTTGCTTCGACAGCACCCAGTCGCTGGCTTTATCCAGTACTTCCTGGTCGATATAAATCAAACCCTTAGCCTCGGAGAAGCACTTCAATACGAAAGCGGTCAGCCACAGACTGCCTTCTTTATCGCTTTCGCCGAAGGCCGAGAAACTGCTGTCTGAGCGGCGGTAAGTCAGTTCTCTCTGATAGCCGGTGAGCATCAGTTTTTCCGCCTTGGCCATGATTTCCGGTTTCAGTTGGCTGCTTTGCTTTAAATACCGGGTAATGTAGACATCAGGGGCAAAGATAATCATGTTCTGCTCGCCGCAGCCGAAAGGCATCTGTATCAGAGATTCGAGTCCATCAATGGTCTGGGTCAGGTAGCTGGAGGTAACTGCCAGATAAGCCCTGGCCGAACCTTCCACTATCCGGTCCGGAAGTCTGGTTGATATCTCTTTAACCTGGCCGTTTGCCAGTGAAATGTTTTGCACGGTCTCTTTAGCCGCTCCCTCAGGCTCAACGATAATGGTCTTGATCACTGCGTCAGCTGCCTGACTGCTGCGAGCGGTGATCTTGACCTCTCCAGTGCCCAGACCGGTAGGTCTTATCTTGAATCTGGCTCCGCCGATATCGTTGGCTTCAATGCGGACCGTTTTTTCGGTATCGTCCAGAAGATCGAACCAGTCGTTCTCCTCGATCTGCACCGTTACCTGCTGCGGCTGGTCCAGGTAGTTATATACCGCAACGCTGACCGGGAACTCTTCTCCACGGATGGTGGAATAGGGCAGGTCCACGGTCAGGAAGAAAGGCTGGAAGACCGTCAACTGCTTTTCCGCGATGCCCAGGCCTTTGTCTTTCGATAACGCCACTGCCCTCAGCATCCAGGTGGTGATAGAGTCCGGGACGGTGTAGTTAACAGAGGCTTTCCCGCTGGCGTCCGTTTTGATAGTGTCCCATATCCAGGTTTCAGGGAAGAACTGGCGGACCCTCTGCACCTCGGCCAGCCCGTCGGAGGCGCCCGGTCCCGGCGCAGGTTCCGGCGCTGCCTGGGGTGCTATAGGGGGCGCCATTCCTGCGGCGTCTTCCATGGCGCCCAGGAGAAAGTGACCCAGACCTTTTTCCCTATTCAGCGATTCGTATTTTTTGCCCTCGGGTATTGTGTTATTGCTCAACACGATCACTCCGGCGTTCCGGAAGACCTCGCTGGCTCCCCGGTTCGTTATCCCTTCGTAAATGGAGATTTCGTGCAATTCCGCCTGAGGATTCATATACAGTTCCTCCAGCTTATCGAAGACCTGCTGGAGGTTCATGCGGTTCTCCGCCAGGATAAAGACAGACCTGTCTACAGCCGCCAGTCCTACTTCGGACTCTCCCTCAGCCTGAATCTGGACCCTGACGCCGGACCCCGGCCCGGTTTCCTCGACACTGGTCTCCAGCCTCAACTCCTGGGGATATCCGGCAACGGACTCGAAAGGCAGGTAGTCGGCGGCGATTTCAGCGTTGGGCAGTACCTGATAGACCAGCAGTTTGGCAGAAGGCGCCATTGCCGGCGTCACTCTGAAGGTGATCCCGTTCTTGTCTGTAAAGTCAGAATAGACTACAGTCCCCCGGGAAATGACCTCATAATAGAAGTTGACGGCCTCCCGGGTGGAATAGACATAAAATTTGATGTCTTCGCCAACCTGCGGAGTGCCTTCGCTGATTTGCTCCAGGTGGATGAAATTACCGGAAGGCGAATAGGCTGCTTCAATTGTCCGGGAAGCCTGCCCTTCCCCGGTGAAACACTCGATCGTTAAAGCCACGGCGCCCTCCGGCGGATTAACCTCGAACAGGGCCTTGCCTTTTTCTGTGTCGACCGTTAGCCGGTCCTCTTTGATCTCCTTGAAGGACTTATTTAAATAACGAATATTGGCCTCAACAGAGGTATCTACCATCTTGTTGTCCGGGGTTTCCGAGATTACCAAAAAGCTGTAGGGCAATCCGGGTTTGAAGCTGGACCCGGAGGGTATGATAGTCAGTTTTAAGGAAGAATCCGCTACCGTCAGCAGGGTATCGGTCTTTTCCTGATAGCCGGTGGAGGCCTCCTTTACAGTGAACTCCAGTCTAACATTGCCGCTGCCCTGTGCTGCCGGCACCCCGGCAACGTACTGGGCCGGCGGGATAGTAAACTCAGTTTCTCCATCAATATCGAGCTGCAATTCCGCATACTGCTCCCAGGTGCCTACATATCTAACGGCCTTTATTTCCAGATTTCCTTTGACCGGTTTGCCGAAGCTGTAAGTGGACGTGACCTTGCCTTTGACTGGCTCGCTGACCAGGAACCAGTCTTTGGGAAGGTCAACTTTTACCTCGTATTTGGGTAAAACGTATTCTTCTACTCTGATATCAAGCTGGGTTTGGGTTTCCGGAGTTACGGCCGTGATTTTCCAGGTACCAAGGTTAGGTTCTGTGGAAATCGGCAGATCGATTCCCGCTATGCCGAACTTATCCGTGGTGGTCTCGGTGCGGAAGATCTTGATACCTTTTGCATCCAGAACTTCCACCGTGACGCTCTCGGTTGCCGGTCTGAGCTCCGGGTCTAATGTCATAACTCTCATGCGGACTGTCTGACCTGGTTTATAAATCGGTTTATCCGTTTCCAGGAAGACGATGAAGTTGTTCTCTACTTTGACCTGAGCTTCATCCTGGAACCCGTCGCCTTTTACCTGAAGGGTATAATCGCCTTCAGCGATATCAGGCACGTTTAGCTGCACCATCCCGTTGCCTTTGATGTTGCCCTGCGCTCTGGATATCTCCTGCCCGTCCTTCGACAAGATTAAATTAACGCTGCCGTGGGCGGGGTCTTTACCGGAGACAAGAGCGATTGAGATTGCTTGTTTGCTGCCCGCTTGCAGAATGGCCGGAATAACC
>JAQULX010000357.1 GCA_028718465.1 Dehalococcoidales bacterium
CCCGTGAGGGCCAGCGCGATGAGTTCCAGGGCCAGGAAGGTGTCCATTTACTTTTGCCCTGCCTGATCTTTCGATATCAGTTTTACGACGATGTATGCGATGATGAAAAGTCCGGTGGGGATAACCGAGGTGAGCAGATCCAACCGGTCGCGTATGATCTCGATGCCGGCGTAGATCACCCAGAAAACGAGCAGGACGATTAAGGGTATCTCGCGAACGAAGAAGTTCGGCCTTTTATCTCCGTTGTTCATAGGATATCGGGCACAGTCTATTGGCTGTGAATGCAGCTGTCAACGCGGATTTTAATCTGTGCCTATCATTACGCTGCTGGCCTTGATAATGGCGTAGACCTTCTTATTTTTCGCCAGCTTCAGGTTCTTGCTGGATGTCCTGGTGATGATAGCGACTATCTCATCGCCTCCTGAAAGCACCATTGTGACCTCGTCGTTAACCGATCCTGCTTTGATGGATTTGACCTTGCCTTTAAGTACGTTGCGGGCGCTGATTTTCATACTGCACCTCCCTGATTACATTCCGTCTCTATTGTCTAGATCATAGCGATAATTACTAAAACTGGCTTACCTTCGGATTATACACCTAACCAATATCTTTGAAGAGATTTCCGTGAGCGATACAGCAGGGAACTCATAAGCCCTTGATCACTGGTTCAATCCCAGTCGCTGCCACCAATTTCTTATTCTTCAATAAAACTTCCTGACAGCCAAAGGAATTTCTAGAACTTCTTAGGTTTAGGGGTAGGCTCGAAATTATCACTGATGATTAAGTTTGCATTCTTATAATCGCCGTATTTATGAGCCCACCACAGCGGCATTTCATCCGCAATCACGGTCAGGTGGCGACTTTTCGCGCTCCGTGCCAGCCCATACCACACTCCAAGTTTGACATCTAGAAAGTCCAGCAGATCATCAATGAATCTTTGGTAGTTGCTTAGTGTCGAACCGATATATTTTCGGGTATCCGGGTATATATAGTGACGTATATGCTTGGTGTTGAAATGGCCGACTTTATTTCTCCCGTTGCTGCCCGCCTGGAAGGAAATAAGTATGTCATCATAATTGTGTACAATGCCTTCTCTTTTTGCCTTAAGCTCGTTAAACCATGATTCCTGCAGTTTGACTAGTATGGCAAGGTCTTCAGGTAACTTTTTGATCTTAGCTTTCTTCAGAAGATCAGTAAAGCTTGATGGTATGTTTATTCTCTCATTCACTTTATAAAAATATTCAATCGTGCCTGTAATATCGTCCATCAGTATTCGAAGCAGTACAAAGAACAGTTTGATAAACAATTTGGCTCTTCCGTATGCTTCATAAGGAAAGTCCTGCGGTGTTAATCTCGTTTTTTCAAGAATCTGCAATTCATCGTTCAACAGCTTCAATAATAGGTTGAAATCGATGCTGTTGTTGGCATAAGAGTTCATTGGCACCGGCATCTGTATCACGTTATACTTTGTACCCAGGGTAGGATTCTTGCTAACTATCATGGAGTGGACCATGCTCATAATGGTCTTCCAATCACCCAAATAGGTGTTCAAGTCATTTCGATGACTGACAATGATATGTCCGGATTTCTTCATAAATTCTGTTGAGAATTGACCTTACCCCGTGATTAGTATCACTGCCACTAAGAATCCAGCCACTGCTTCAGCATACTCCTTTGGGGTACTCCCTTTCAATGAACTATGTGGTCTGACTTCGTTGTAATCGATCCGCCATTCTTCGATGACATCACGGGCCTGTTTTTATTGCCCTTAGTGCCATTGTTTATTACTGTTTGATTGCGTAATCCAGTTGGCACAAACTGATTAACATAAACAATAGAATATATGCTTTACGATAAACCGATCGGACTTGGGACTCGTAATCCCCTGGTCGATGGTTCGATCCCAGCCGCTGCCACCAAATCTTCAGATTCCAGGTTTCTTATCCTCTGTAGCCGTACTCTTTCTCTCTTTAATTTTGTTTCTTAATATACCCATCAAGTATTTCGATGCAGCCGTGTTATGCCATTCACCTCTAGTATCTTCTGCTGTTCGCTCAACAGAATAATCAATCAAATCCATGATATCAACATAACTTATAAATTTGAGGGCATCTCGGACGATATTGATAATCTTATCAAATTCTCTTTCAGCGTAGCCAGGATAATCAAATTGTGTCGAGAAATGCTCTCTCAATGAGCTAATTTCATGATCCTCTCTTTCACGAATCTTCTTCCTAATATAGTTATACTCAGCCAGCTGCAGCTCTCGCTCAGCTAGAAGCAGAGTTTCAGAATGAATGTCTTTATCCTTCAAAATCGTATCCAGTAATGTTCCACTCTTACCCCTATTGCACTCGAAGCATGAAGCCGTTAGATTCTCAATGTCATCTGTGCCACCTTTTGACTTTGGAATAATATGGTCAATTTCAAGTATTGCTTCAGGCGTCCGACGTCCACAGTACTGGCAGGTAAAATTATACTTTTTGAAGACTTCAAAACGTTGTTTATTATTTATCATAACCCTTTTATCCCCAAGAGGTATGTAGACAGTCATGCTATTTTAGACGATTGTGTGATTGACGCAGGTCCTGGCTTTTTATTCGGATTTAATGTGATTAAATTTCCGTGAATATTTTACATATTCATAAAAAGTCCAACCAAACAGTATTGCGCCAAAAACGAAAAAACCGTAACTTGTTGTGTTTGGGTAAATTAAGGCCCCATTTAAGCTAATAGAAGCTGCTAGCCCTATCGGCCAAAGAAATAGAGCCTTATTTGTTGCTATTTTTTCTGCTGTTAAATGTTTGTCTATGCGGCGTAAATGCAGTTCAATTGTTTCTAATGTGATTGGGCTGTTATTAGGTTTATTAATCATTTTTTTATCCTCCTCATTCTCTTATAGCTCAACCACACTGTAAAGCGCAAGTCGAGTATAACAATTTATTATGAGGTGATTTAATGTCAGGTTTATATGAAAAGTTAGACGATGAAACATTAAAACCAATAGAATATTCAGCGAAACTTGCTATAAATCTAAGGATTTATAAGTTGTTGTGGGTTGTTGTCGGTAGGCTAAAAACGTCTATATTTAGTGACAAAGGAAATGTTAAATACTTGAAAAAATATAACAATATTGTTATAATGAAGCAACGTGTGGGGGATTGAGTACTATAAGGCTGCCAGTGGTCAAATTCCCGTAAAGGAATTTATCGAGGCTCTTAATGTTAAGGAAAGAGCAAAGGTAGCCAGGACAATTGATTTACTTGAGGAGTTTGGTATAAATCTGGGCATGCCCTACGCGGAACATGTGGAAGGAGAGCTATGGGAATTAAGAGCCAGGCTCTCAAATAACAGATACAGGATTATTTATTTTCTCAATACAGGTCAAGTATTCATTATGCTGCATGGATTTGTTAAGAAAACACAGAAGATACCGAAAAGCGAGATCAAGATCGCTAATAAAAGATTGCGAGAGTATATATCTCGGCGGAGATCAGAAAAATGAACTGGAAAGAACATAAACGGCAATTAATGAAAGACGCTGCGTTCAAGTCTGAGTACGATAGGCTGGCTACCGAATATAAAGTCGCCTCTGAATTGATTAAGTTACGCCTATCACGCGGTATGACTCAGGAGGAGCTTGCCAGGGTAGTGAATACTCAGCAGGCCAGCATCGCCCGTATGGAAAGCGGATCGTATCTTCCCTCATTGTCCATGATAAAAAAAATTGCCGATGCACTGGATGCTGATCTCGAAATTAAGCTGAAACATCGTGGTCAGTCCGACCGGGCCTTAACAGTCGCGGATAGAAAGCTACGCTCGTAAGCTGGTTTATATGCTGAAAGGTACTTATGTGTTTAATCGGTCCCAGCCGCTATCTTTTTTACGGTTAAAAATAAGCGATAGTCATCTTTAGATATTTGTTTCCCAAGCTCCGGATATGGTTGTACACCCGAGGTAAACTGATATTGCTTATACGTGTTTTGGCCGGACTCGCCGGTCGTATCCGGCTCGGTCAGCACGATTCTTGAAGTCAATCCGTTATCGTTAATCAGAAGGACACTGATAACTCGGCCCGCCCAGATGCAGGTCGCGCCTTTGGGACA
>JAQULX010000358.1 GCA_028718465.1 Dehalococcoidales bacterium
AAAAAGAATGGGCGGATAAAGCTATCCAGAAATACGCGGCTGCCCAGGGCAAGAAATGGCAGAGGTGGAATGAAGCCATGTTTGAGAAGGTGAATTGATGCCCATCCTGGTGGAAAGAAAACTCTTCAAGACCGGTGAAGGCGCCATCGCGGTTACCTTGCCCAAGGCCTGGACTAACTATTATCATCTGAAGCCAGGAGATAAGGTCGAGATCGTCGGCGAAGACGAGCTAATCATCCGGCTTAAAAGCAAGCCGGCAGAAAAGAGTCTATAAATTTTTCTGGACTTGTAGTTTATTGCAGACTGATATAGGCTTAAATCAAGCCCTGAGAGCTTAAAGGTAGTAGACGGTCTCTCAGGGCTTTTCTATTTACCGCAAGCTCCAGGGCTTCAAAAAGGGGTTGGCAACCTGGACCGAAAAGGTTCAAGGCTAACCCCTTTTTCCTTTCGGACAGGCTGCTGCCCCGCGAATACTCCCGGCCGCGACCGGGACCGATATCTTAGCAGGAGGTGCCCACATGGGTAAATACGCAAGCTGGAATGAATTTGAAAAAAATGTCCCGATCACCTACCAGGAAAAAGCTACTCCCGATTCATATCGCACCGGGATGAACGGGATTGCCCCGGCTGGCCTCAAAGTCAAAGAGGGACGGGTCAAGCACTATGGCGACGGTGTGGATGGGAAGGGTGATATCATGGTTTCCGGCTACAAACGCGCCATGTTTGAATAGCCTGGCCAGCTTGATGCCTCTTTGTTGCAGAACTTATATTAACTGACCGGCAGCTGTCGCGGCGGCTGCCGGGAGCATAAAACCAGAAGGTATCAAGCGGTTATGGACTCAGTAATTCAGTACATTTCAGGAGGATGGGATGTTTAAACCACAACAGATTACCGGGCCGGTAGCGCCCGCCCAATATACTACCCAGCAGGTCAGCGGACCCGGCTCCTATTATCCGCTGCAAACCGGAACCGACATGTCCAGCATCTTCTCATCTATGATGCCGATGATCATGATGATCATGATGATGGCGATTCTGATGCCCATGATGAAGGGTATGACGGCGTCCGCCAAGGAATGACCCCGTAAGTAAAACCATTTAATTAAATCAGGAGGAAACTAAATGTTTCAGACTCAACAGTTTGCCGGCCAGCAAATCCGGCCTCAGCAATATTCTTACGGTACGGTAAGCGGCTATTATCCGCTGCAAACCGGAACCGATTTCTCCAGCATCTTTTCATCCATGATGCCGATGATCATGATGATCATGATGATGGCGATTTTAATGCCCATGATGAAAAACATGACCAGCAGCTCCAAGTCCTAGACCAGGCGAAAACTATTAAGGGGGTTTAATCCATGAAAGAGAAATTTATACCTCTGCAAGTGGCCGGACAGCGTCCTCCTAAAGGTTGGGTGCCTCCCCTGGGACAGGAACTGAACCTTCTGGGTGTCTTTGACAATGATTCCGGTTACTGGATGGGGTTGCCGCTGCAGGTTCTGCGGGAAGCCTTGCTGACCGCTGAATCCCTGCATACCGAAGACCGCATTGACGAGCGGGACAAAATCGAAATCAGCGTTCCTGATGCTTCGGCCCAGGACATCGTGAAGACCCAGGAATTCGAAGTGCCCTCCGGTGAAGTGTGGTATCTCAACCGGTTGAATCTGGTTACTGAAGCCGAAGTCAGCGGCAATGTCCGCGTTTCCAAATTCCCCAAGACCGATGCGGTGGAAAAGAAATACCTGGGAACCGACCAGGCCGCCAGTCAAGACGTAGATTACGATCTGGCCAGTCCCGGTCAACTGGGAGCGGATTTACGGCTAGTCGGAGGCGATAAGCTGACCGTAGTGGCCACAGTCACCGCTGTAGGCGGTACTACCGCCGCGCGTAAAGTCACCCTGAATGTTTACGGCCGGAAAGCCAGGAGACTGGTATAAAGGCATAAGGAGGTGATCCTATGCCCTATACCATGGTTCAGCGGGGATATAGGGCCGTCTTAATCGGACAGGCCGTTGCAATCGAGGAACTGGGCACCTTCGCCCCACTTGAAGAAAGTTCGGATGAAGGTGCTCTCTTCTTAATGAGGCTTGATTTTGCCGAAACCCCGTCTACAGAAGCCCTGTCTCAGCTCGAACAGGCGTTTTTCGATGAGGGGGTTGAAATGTGGCCGGGGTACAGCCATATCGTCTTTGCCGATGTCGATCAGTCAATAGTTTATTTGGCCTGGCAAAAAGGCATGGCCTGGTTGCCTATTATTGTCGGGCTTCTTGCTACGGCTGTCTTACCGCCATTGTTAGGGTCGTTGGTCTGGTGGCTGATGCCTGCCGATCTAAAGAATCTGATTAGCGAAATCGTCAACATGGGCATCCTGCTTTTGGTAATGTTGCTCATCAGTAAAGTGATGCCTTCATTCACCCAGGAAAAGAATGTTGTGAAGAAGGTGAAGAAGAGTGAACCGGAGAAGCTGGAGGAAGCTAAAGCATGAATCAGTACCCCGTAGAATATCCAGTTTACTCCCCCTACCAGTACCAGGCCATGCAGTGGCAGGGTTTGCTGGGAACACTGATGGGAGTAGCGATATTGATCGCCATGGGGGCCTGGGCTTTTTCGCTGGTCAGAAAAGCAGCTAAAGGCGAGGAGGTCAAGTATCCGCTATGACAACTCAGGTAACCGTGATGAGCGGACAAAAAGGGGATATATTCTGGGATTTGCCATCCTGGATCGCGTATGCCTCCAATTACGATCTTGGCTGCAATATCTATGTAGCTAATCCTACTGATACAGCTATGGAATATGCATTGATGGCCAGGCTGGTCCGCAACGGTCAGACTCTCAGCGAAGAAGCTATGCCGGTTTTCGGCGTTACCTGGTTTACGGTAGACCCGGGAGATTTTATCACGCTAAAAGGGGCTTTACGGTTCAATGATTCGAATGCCGATCTGACGGTCCAGCTTATCGAAAAGGAAAGCGAAGAAGTGGCCGATGCGGTAACTACCCGGCTGGTATCAACCGAAAACACTGCCACTTTACCGCCAGCCTGGCCGGGAAGCACCGGTTCTTCCGGAACGGATTGGAGTTCACTGTTCACCACACTGTTTCCTTTCGTGATGCTCGGTATTATCTTGGCCATGATGCTCAAGCCACAAAAAGAGACACTGAAACCGGAGAAACAAAAAGTAGAAAAAGAAAAACCAACCCAGGGTAGGGAAAGCTATGCCGGGTGAATTTTACATTGAAGGCAAACAGACCAAAGTCGATCTATCGCAGATAGTCGCCAGATTAAATGATCTGGCAGTCAGCGTTGCTGCCCTGCAAACCCAAATTGATAAGTTAGCGGGACTGCCTCCGACCAGTGATTCAGTGACGGCGGACTGGCAAACCGCAGAAGCGGATGTCGTCAGTATCGGAGTCTCGAATACCCGCTTTAAACTGCATTCGCTGCTGGTGAGTATTCACAACCTGTCAGGAACGATAATCACGGTACGGTTGTATATGAATGTCAATGGGATGGAGCGCAAGGTCTATGAACAGGCTTTTGATGCCGTTACGGACCCACCCGGATTATGGATTGTTAATGGGACTATAGCGATTCATGAAGTCCTGCGAGTAACTCTGCAAAGTAATGAGGCCGCAGATAACGGCCAGACTGTGGATTATGACTGCCTGCTGGAGGCCATGTAATGAGCCTGTTGAGACCCATACGGTCATTATCACCTACAAGTTCCGCTTATCCCGGAGGGATTCATAAAGGGCATCTCCTGGGACTACCAGGAATAGACCCTGACTTGGCGCCGGAAAATATCAGGTGGAATACTAATATCTTTGGTGTCCTGGGCAGCATGGTCTTCTGGCAAGCTCAAGCCCGACCACTTCTCAGTATTCCGGTTCCGTCAATCCAGGCTCAGGTTGAAGTGAACGCTAGCGAGGGAAAGACCGCCACACCTCTCCTGTTCTTGCCAGTGCCTACGATTGCGGCGGGTGCCTCTCAATCTACAGTGGCGGATCCGGACAGAACCGTGCTTCACGACGATGATCCTCCCTCGGATAGCGAAGTCACTGCCGAGGCCAGCAGCGATCCGGTGATAGATCAATCTT